>NZ_JAGIQE010000096.1:0-259 GCF_017815075.1 Burkholderia sp. AcTa6-5
CTCGACAAGTATGGCTCCAACAATGGGGCGGAGTGCTTGAAGCATATACGGACGAGGTTTGGGGTGATTTGGATGCTCTTGTAGCAAAGGCAAAGAGCGAGGTGGACGAACTGACGGCGAACCCAGATGCTAGTAGCGCAGGAAACGCCGAGCTGAAGGCTCTGGGCCGACTAAGACAGATTTTGGCTCACGTACGTGGAAGGCCATAATGCCCATCTCTCGATCTCGCAACTCCCAGGTGTTGCTCGGCCAACCAACG
>NZ_JAGIQE010000010.1:0-239265 GCF_017815075.1 Burkholderia sp. AcTa6-5
GCCGCAATCTTCGCGAGCGAGCCGCCGAATTTGCCGACCGCGGTCCGCGCGGCCGATACGATCACTACATCCGTCATTTCCCTTTCCTCCAGGCCCGCACGACACGGCGCATCGTTACCGGCCCTGTTAAAAAAACTGCGGTGCGCCGGACAGCGTGCGCCGCTGTCCGGTTTTCGTCAATCGCGCTGCAATACGTAGCGCCCGGGCGCCGGCTCGATCACCGGGAATTGCGCGGAACCCGGCTGGGCCGGCGGCGCGACCTTGCGGCCGCCGTACGCGTCGAGCCACTCGACCCACGTCGTCCACCAGCTTCCCGGCTGCTCGGTCGCCGCGGCAAACCAGTCGTCCGCGGATTCGGGCAGGTCGCCATCGTTGACCCAGTAGCTGCGCTTCTTCTTCGCCGGCGGATTGATCACGCCCGCGATGTGTCCCGACGCGCCGAGCACGAACTTCAGCGGCCCCGACAGGATCGACGTCGACGCGTAGGCCGTCTGCCACGGCACGATGTGATCCTCGCGCGAACCGTAGATGAAGGTCGGCACGTCGATCAGCGACAGGTCGACCGATTCGCCGCATACGGTCAGCGCGCCCGGTTCGCGCAGCTTGTTTTCGAGATAGGTATGGCGCAGGTACCACGCGTACATCGGGCCCGGCAGGCTCGTCGAGTCGCTGTTCCAATACAGCAGGTCGAACGGCGCGGGCGTGCGGCCCTTCAGGTAGTTGTCGACGACATAGTTCCACACGAGATCGTTCGGCCGCAGGAACGAGAACGTGTTCGCGAACTCGACGCCGCGCATCAGCCCCGGTTGCGCCCCGTTCTTGCCGCCGATGGTCTGCTCGCGCATCTGCACGTGCGCCTCGTCGACGAACACGTCGAGGATGCCCGTATCGGTGAAGTCGAGCATCGCGGTGAGCAGCGTCATCGACGCAGCCGGATGTTCGCCGCGCGCGGCGAGCACCGCGAGCGCGGTCGCGAGCATCGTGCCGCCGACGCAGAAGCCGAGCGTGTTGATCTGCTCGCGCCCGCTGACCTGCTGCACCGCGTCGATCGCCGCGAGCAGCCCTTCGTTCATGTAGTCGTCCCACGTCTTGTGCGCGACCGATGCGTCCGCGTTGCGCCACGACACGAGGAATACCTGATGGCCATTCGACAGCGCGTGCGCGACGAGCGAATTCTCGGGTTGCAGGTCAAGGATGTAGAACTTGTTGATACACGGCGGGACGATCAGCAGCGGCCGCTCGAACACCTTGTCCGTCTTCGGCGTGTACTGGATCAGCTGGATCAGGTCGTTCTCGTACACGACCGCGCCTTCGGTACACCCGAGGTTCTTGCCGACCACGAACTGCGATTCGTCGGTCTGCGAAATCTTGCCGCGCTGCAGGTCGCCGAGCAGGTTCATCATCCCCTGCCGCAGGCTTTCGCCCTGCGTTTCGAGGATCGATTTCTGTGCGTCGGGATTGAGCGCGAGGAAGTTGCTCGGCGCGGCGGCGGCCGTCCATTGCTGGACCGTGAAACGGATGCGCTCGCGCGTCTTCGGATCGGTCTGCAGCGCGTCGGCCAGTTCTTGCAGATAGCGCGCGTTGAGCAGATACCAGGCGGCCGCGAACGCATGCGCGGGCGACGCCTTCCACGCGTCGCCGCTGAAGCGGCGGTCTTTCAATTCCGGCGACTCGAGCTTCGCGGCGGCCGCCTGCTGCATCAGCGTCATGCAGTCGCGCGCGTAATCGGCCTGCAATGCCTGGAGCCGTTCGGGCGGAATCGCGGCCACCGGCAGCTTCAGCCCCGCGAACGGCGACGCCATCGCGCCAAGGTTGGGCATCGACGGCATCTGGAACGGAAACGACGTCGGGAACTGGAATGTCGCGAACGGATTGACGGAGGCCGATGCCGTCGCGGCGCGCGCCGGATCGGCAAAACCACGCCACGCGTTCAACCACGACTCGAACATCTGCTGCATCGGCTGGGCGGCCGGATCGAAACCGGTGCTGCCCGCGGAAGTGCCCGCATGCGCGGACGTCGACGAATTTTTCGATGCTGTCATTACCTGCCTTACCGGTGATTCGTGAGCGTCAATCGTGAAATCCTGCTCGCGCGCGGCGTGCCGGCTGCGAGCCGGGCCGTCATGCTCTGGAGAGGCGTCTCCAGATTCTGCCGCAGTGCGGTATTTTTATCATTATCGTTTTCCCCATGTGAAGCGCGAGATCAAACCACTGAACATTTCTGCACGGAGATAATCCACGCGCAACAGACGGGACAAGGGTTCCGGCGAAACATAAAACATTTTTTCCGGCTTGACCTCGGGATTTTTCATTCAGTCGCGCATGCAACGCCGCATTGCCGCCTCAATATCGAGATAACCCGATTTCGCGGCGCAACAAAACCACGCGCGCATACGCATGCCGTCAATCGGCCAGCCAGATTGCCGCGGCCATGCGGCCCGTCACGCGGTCGCGCCGGTACGAATAGAAGCGCGCGCGTTCGGCGACCGTGCACGCCGTCCCGCCGCTCACGTGCGCCACGCCCGCACGCGCGAGGCGCAGGCGCGCAAGCGCGTAGAGGTCGGCCAGAAACTTGCCGGGCGCGCCGTCGATCGCGACGAACGCACGACGGGTTTCATCATGCTCCGACTGCGGAGCCGTGTCGAGAAACGCGTCGCGCACGTCGGCGCCGACCTCGAACGCCTGCGGGCCGATCGCCGGACCGAGATACGCATGCAGCGCGTCGATCGCGCCGCCCGCGAGCGCCGCGACGCGCGCGGCCGTCTGCTCAACGATGCCCGCCGCAAGCCCGCGCCAGCCTGCATGCGCGGCGCCGACCGCGCGGCCCTGCGCGTCGCACAGCAGCACGGGCAGGCAATCGGCCACCATCACCACGCAGACGGCGCCTGGTCGGTTCGTGACGCTCGCGTCGGCCCGCACCGGCGCCGTTGCAGCGGGCGCCGCGGCGATCACCTCGTCCGCCTGCACGATCTGCGCACCGTGAACCTGCTCGAGCCACGCGGCCCTCGGCTGGCCGGCGAGGGCAAGCACGCGCGCACGATTGACGGCGACATGGTCGGGATCGTCACCGGTATGCAGGCCGAGATTCATTCCGCCCGGCAGCGCGGCACCGTCCCGCCAACGCCCGTACGGGCCTTCGCTCACACCGCCGTCGCGCGTCGTGATCAGCGCGCGCACGCGCGGCGATACCCGCCAGTCGGGCCGCACGCAGTCCTGCCACGTCAACGGCCCCAGGTTCGTCATCGACACTCACTCCTCCTCATCGTCCAGGTACGGCTCGTCGTCGTGATACTCGCCGCCGAAATCGTCATCGTCGTAGACACCGTCGTCGTCGTCGAATTCCTCGTCGCCCTGCCCGAAGCCGAGCGCCGCGACCAGTGCGTTCATGTCGTCCGGCAGCGGGCAGCGCCACTGCATCGCCTTGCCCGTGACCGGATGCACGAGGCCGAGCCGCCACGCATGCAGCGCCTGTCGCGCGAACCCGTCCGGCAGCGGCGCGACCGAGCGCTTGCCGCGCGCGCGCCCGTAGACGGGATCGCCGAGCAGCGGGTGCCCGGCGTGCGCGCAGTGCACGCGGATCTGGTGCGTGCGGCCGGTCTCGAGATCGCACTGAATCGCCGATACCGGCTGACGTTGCCACAGGCATGTGTCAACCGTTCGGAAATGCGTACGCGCGGGCTTGCCCGACGCGCCGGTGACGACAGCCATGCGCGTGCGCTCGCGCGGGTCGCGGCCGATCGGCGCGTCGATCGTGCCCTCCTCGGGCATCGTGCCCCACACCAGCGCGAAATAACGGCGCTTCACCGTGCGGGCCTGCAGTTGGCGCACGAGATCCGTCTGCGCGGCCAGCGTGCGGGCGACCACCATCAGGCCGGAGGTTTCCTTGTCGAGCCGGTGGACGATCCCCGCGCGCGGCAGGCCGGCCGCCGCGTCGCCGTAACGATGCAGCAGACCGTTGAGGATCGTGCCGCTCCAGTTGCCGGCGGCCGGATGGACGACGAGGCCGGCCGGCTTGTTGATGACGACGAGCGCGTCGTCCTCGTAGATCACGTCGAGCGGCACCGGCTCCGGCGTGAACGCGAGCTGCTCGGGCAGCAGATCGGGCACGAGCTGGATCTTCGCGCCCAGCGGCACCGGCTGGCGGATCTTCGCCGGCGCGCCGTCGACGAGCACGCGCTGCGCCTCGATCCAGCTCTGCAGGCGGCTGCGCGAGAATTCGGGGAACAGTTGGGCAAGCGCCTTGTCGAGGCGTTCGCCCGCGAGCGACAGCGGCACTTCGACGATACGCGGCGCGTCGTCGCGCGCCGCGGACGGCACCACGGGCGGCGGCAATGCGTCGCCGGCCAGATCGTCATCGAGGGAATCCCCCGACGCAGCGTCGGCGGGCCGATCGCTTGGGCTATAATCTTCGCGATTTGGTGTGCCCGGCTGGGCATTCTGCGAACTTGAACGGGTCATTTAGACTGGGTCACCGAGACTTGAAGCTAGGACATGCGAGCATGATGAATTCGACCAAACGCACGGCCAGAACCGTCGCCGCCCGGGCTGCGGCGGTAGCGGCCGCGGCCCTCATCGCCGGCTGCCACGGCTTGCCGCAGAAGCAGGACGAGACGGCTACCTGGTCGAACAACAAATTATACTCAGAGGCCCAGGACGCACTGTCCGGCGGCGACTGGGGCAAGTGCGCGAAATATTTCGAATCGCTGCAAGGCCGCGATCCGTTCGGCCATTTCGCGCAACAGGCGCAGATCAACGTTGCCTACTGCAACTGGAAGGACAACGAAGCGGCAGCCGCCGACCAGGCCGTCGATCGCTTCATCCAGCTCCACCCCGATCATCCGGACATCCCGTACGCGTACTACCTGAAGGGGATGATCCACTTCAACGACGATCTCGGCCTGTTCGGGCGCTTCTCCGGCCAGGACATGAGCGAGCGCGATCCGCAGGCGCTGCGCGAATCGTACGATGCGTTCAAGGTCGTCGTCGACCGCTTCCCGAAGAGCAAGTACGCGCCCGACGCGGCTGCACGGATGCGCTACATCGTCAACGCGCTCGCATCGCACGAAGTGCACGCGGCCGACTACTACTACCGGCGTGGCGCGTATGTCGCGGCCATCAACCGCGCGCAGCTCGCGATCAAGGACTACAAGGGCGCGCCGGCGATCGAGGATGCGCTGCACATCATGATCCTGTCGTACGGCAAGCTGAACCAGCCGGAACTCGCCGAGGACACCAAGCGCGTGCTCGCCGGCACGTTCCCCGACAGCCCGTACGTGACCGGCCATTCGCGCCCCGGTACGAAGAAGTCGTGGTGGCAGTTCTGACGCACGGCGCGATGTAACATCCGTTGCGCACGCAAATGCGCACGCAAAAAACCCGGCCATCGAGCCGGGTTTTTTATTGGCGCCGCATTCGGGCGGCGCCGGGGCGTTCACGCGGCATGCGCCGCGCGTGCGGTCACGCGCCCTTGTCGGAGCGGCGCTCGTCGAAAAAATCCTGCACGACCGCGATCTCGCGCGTGCGCTTGAACGGCGGCAGGCTTTGCCAGATCCGGCGCCCGTAAGGCTTGTCGACGAGCCGCGTGTCGCAGATCATCAGTACGCCGCGATCCGTCTCCGCACGAATCAGCCGGCCCGCGCCCTGCTTCAGCGTGATCACGGCCTGCGGCAACTGGTGCACGGCGAACGGGCTCAGCCCCTTCTTCGT
The DNA here is from genome assembly GCF_017815075.1 of Burkholderia sp. AcTa6-5. Taxonomy (NCBI): domain Bacteria; kingdom Pseudomonadati; phylum Pseudomonadota; class Betaproteobacteria; order Burkholderiales; family Burkholderiaceae; genus Burkholderia; species Burkholderia sp. AcTa6-5. The sequence continues at coordinate 5,707 of NZ_JAGIQE010000010.1, forward strand.
CAATGCATCGAGCCGCGCGGCCAGCACCGGATCGTCCGGCGGCGCGAACGGCAGCTTGTCGATCACGACCAGCGACAACGCATCGCCGCGCACGTCGACGCCTTCCCAGAAACTCTGACTGCCGACCAGGATCGCATTGCCGTACGCGCGAAAGCGGTCGAGCAGCTCGGTGCGGCTGGCGTCGCCCTGCACGAGCAGCGGCGTGTTCCAGCCGCGCGATTCGATCACGTCGCGCAGCTTCGACGCGATCCGGTCGACCGCGCGCAGTGTCGTGCACAGCATGAACACGCCGCCGCCGGATGCCTCGATCGCCGGCAGCGCGGCATCGAAGACGGCATCGGTAAACGCCGGCGACGACGGCTGCGGCAGGTTGCGCGGCACATACAGCAGCCCCTGCGACTGGTAATCGAACGGGCTGGCGAGCGTCATCGAACGACGCGAACTGAGGCCCATCTGCGCCGCGTAGTGCGTGAAATCGCCGCGCACCGACAACGTGGCCGACGTAAACACCCATGCGCGCGGCACGCCCGCCCGCTGCTTCGCGAAAATCGGCGCGACCGACAGCGGCGTTTCGTGCAGCTGCACGGTATGCGCGAACACCTCGACCCAGCGCACCTTCTCGTTCGGATCGCCCTCGGCAGCCGCCTTGTCGCCGGCTGCCGCCGCATCGGCCTGCGCGGCTGCTTCCGTCGCGCCGGGCGCGACCCAGCCGGCCAGCAGGTCCTGCAGCTCGCGCGCGCGCCGCAGGCACGCACCGAGCGATTCCGCGCGCTCGGCCTGGCCCGCGAGCGCCGATGCGAGCGCATCGAGCGCAGCGTCGAGCGCGTCGAGCGCGCCGAACATCGGGTGATCGTCGCCGAGCTGCGCGAGCGACATGCGAACGATCTGGTCGTTCGCGAACGCGAGGCGCAAGTCGCGCGCCGCGCGCTCGAGATCGCCGCCGAGCTTCACCCATTCGACCGCGTCGCGCGCATGGCTCAGGCCTTCGGCCACCGTGTCGCGCGCAAGCTCGAGGATCTGCGTCGTCGACAGCGTCTCGCCGAAGAACAGCGTCGCCGTCTCCGGCAACTGGTGCGCTTCGTCGAAGATGATCGTGTTCGCGTTCGGCAGCAGTTCGGCCATCCCCGTGTCGCGCAGCATGATGTCCGCGAAGAACAGGTGATGGTTGACGACGACGACGTCGGCCTGCTGGGCCTCGCGCCGCGCCTGCATCACGAAGCATTCCTTGTAGTGCGGGCATTCCTGGCCAAGGCAGTTGTCGCGCGTCGACGTGACCATCGACCACACGGGCGCGTTTTCCGGCACGCTCGCGAGCTCGGCCTTGTCGCCGCTCTTCGTGATTTTCGCGAAGCGGACGATTTCCTGCAGATAAGCGGTGTCCTGCCGCGACGGCAGCCGGCCGTTGTCGGCCGTGCGCTGCAGGTAGTAGTGACACAGGTAGTTGGCGCGGCCCTTGAGCATCGCGACCGTCACCGGCACCGCGAGCGCGTTGCGCACGGTGGGGATATCGCGCTGGAACAGCTGGTCCTGCAGGTGCTTCGTGCCGGTCGACACGATCACCTTGCCGCCCCACAGCATCGCGGGCACCAGATACGCATAGGTCTTGCCGGTACCCGTGCCGGCCTCGACGATCAGCGTGTTGTCGCCGGCGTCGCTGTCGGATTCGGTTGCCGCGGCATCCTCCGCGGCCGGCCCGCCCGGCTTGTCGGCGTCGCCCAGGCGGCGCGCCGGCCGCTTGCGGGTTTCGAAGATCTCGGGCTCGGGCATCCGGCGCGCCGACGCTTCCATCGCGGACGCGACCGCGCGCGCCATCTCGATCTGCGACGTACGCGGCCGATAGCCGTCGAGCGCGCGCGCCAGCAACCCGCCAACGCCAAAGATCGTGTCGAGTTCGTCGACGCGTTTGCGGCTCAGCTCGAAGGTGCCTTCGGGCGCACGAGCGCGCCCGGCGGACGTCGTGTCACGCCGGGCATCGGGGGTGGCTTCAAGCGGTGAATTCAAGGCAAGCGTTCCTGTGTCCAGCGCCCGGGCGGCGCCGGCGCTTGCCAGGCCGCGCTCAGGCGCGCTTATCCGGTTCGAGCTGCGATTGCAGCAAAATGATTTTGTCCTTGGCCGCCAGCTTTTCCTTCTTCAGCCGGTGCAGCGTGATGTCGTCGATGTCGGAGTGTCCTTCCTTCAGCTCGATCTCCCGAGCGAGCTGCTGGTGCTGCTCCTGCAATGCAGCCAAACGGTTGTGCAATTCCTGCTGCTGTTCCGTGTGACGGTTTTGCATACTTGCCTCCTCATCGAAGCAGCGCGACGACTGGCGTGCCGACGCGCCCGAGACTGATCCCGATCAATTCAACACGTTACTGCCCCTGCTGTTGCTGCTGCTTGGCCTTCTGGGCCGCTTCCTGCTGACGCCGCTCGACATCGGCCTTGTGCTGCGCGGCTTCCTTCTGCTTCTGCTCGTAACGCGTGGCGTTGTCCGCCCGCTCCTGCGCCTTCTGCGCGGCCTGCTGGTGCGCCTGGTCGAGCTTGCGCTGGAAATCCGCCTGCTTCTGGTCGTACGCCTGCTTGCTCGCCGCGCGTTGCGGCCCTTCCGCGCCGCGCTGCGCCTGCTTCAGTGCATTCTGCTCCTGCTTGTCGCGGAATGCAGCCGCGTTGGCCGCGTCGTTCGCCGCCCGCTGCGGCGCTTCCGCCGCGTTCTGGGCCTGCTTCAGCGCCTGCTGCTGGTCGCGCTGCTGCGCCCGCACCGCGCGCTGCTCGTCGTTGAGCGCGAGCTGCTCCTGGCGGATGCTCGCGCGCTCCTCGCGCATCTGGTCACGCGCCTTGCCCAGACAGTGATTGACGAAGAATTTGTTGTAGCAATCGTGCTCCGCCACCGCATAACGATAATCGTTTTCCGCGGAGCGTTGATTGAGCACTTTTTGACGGGCGTCGAAATCCGGGGCGGCGGAGGCGGCAACGGACGCGGACGCGGCGGCGTCCGAGGCCTGCGCGAATGCGCCGGAAGGCCCGGCAGACAAAGCCGCGGCGAGCGCTGCGCCGAGCGCGACGAGAGAAATACGGGAAGTTGGCAACGTCGTAGGAAAGCTGCGGGACATGTGTCAAATTCTATCACCCCCGGCTGGACGCTCCGCCATTTATGGCAAAATGCCCCGCTTCATTCACCCGCGGCCTCTGGCCCGCCGGGCAGCCCGCCGCTTCGGGCCTGCCGGCCCGCGCCGCGATTTCAGCAGGCAGACAGACCATCCACGACATGACGGAAACCGTAGCACTCAAGATCGTACAGCGCATCGCCACCGAACTGTCCGTCCAGCCGCGCCAGGTCGCGGCGGCCGTGCAACTCCTCGACGAAGGCTCGACCGTTCCGTTCATTGCCCGGTACCGCAAGGAAGTGACCGGCAACCTGGACGACACGCAGCTGCGCAACCTCGAGGAACGCCTCCTGTACCTGCGCGAACTCGAGGATCGCCGCGCCGCGATCCTGTCGAGCATCGACGAACAGGGCAAGCTGACCGACGAACTGCGCGCCGCGATCGACGCGGCCGACAGCAAGCAGGTGCTCGAGGACCTTTATCTGCCGTACAAGCCGAAGCGCCGCACGCGTGCACAGATCGCCCGCGAGGCCGGCCTCGAGCCGCTCGCGCACGCGCTGCTCGCGAACCCGCTGCTCGACCCGCAGGCCGAGGCGGCCGCGTATGTCGACGCCGACAAGGGCGTCGCCGACGTGAAGGCCGCGCTCGACGGCGCGCGCGACATCCTGTCCGAGCAGTTCGGCGAGACGGCGGAGCTGCTCGGCAAGCTGCGCGACTACCTGCACAGCCAGGGCGTCGTGTCGTCGGCCGTCGTCGAGGGCAAGGAAAACGAGGAAGGCGAGAAATTCCGCGACTATTACGACTACGCGGAAACGATCAAGACCGTGCCGTCGCACCGCGCGCTCGCGCTGTTCCGCGGCCGCAACGCGGGCGTGCTGACGATCAAGCTCGGCCTCGGCGAGGAACTCGACGCGCAGGTGCCGCATCCGGGCGAGGCGATGATCGCGCGCCATTTCGGCATCGCGAACCAGAACCGTCCGGCCGACAAATGGCTGTCCGACGTCTGCCGCTGGTGCTGGCGCGTGAAGGTGCAGCCGCATATCGAAAACGAACTGCTCACGCAGCTGCGCGAGACGGCCGAAACCGAAGCGATCCGCGTGTTCGCACGCAACCTGAACGACCTGCTGCTGGCCGCGCCGGCCGGCCCGAAGGCCGTGATCGGCCTCGACCCGGGCCTGCGCACGGGCGTGAAGGTCGCGGTCGTCGACCGCACCGGGAAGGTGCTCGCGACCGATACGATCTACCCGCACGAGCCGCGCCGCGACTGGGACGGCTCGATCGCGAAACTCGCGCGCATCGCCGCGCAGACGCAGGCCGAACTGATCAGCATCGGCAACGGCACCGCATCGCGCGAAACCGACAAGCTCGCGAGCGAACTGATCGCGAAACACCCGGAGCTGCGGCTGCAGAAGATCGTCGTGTCAGAAGCCGGCGCGTCGGTCTACTCGGCGTCCGAGCTCGCCGCGAAGGAATTCCCGGACCTCGACGTGTCGCTGCGCGGCGCGGTGTCGATCGCCCGCCGCCTGCAGGACCCGCTCGCCGAGCTCGTGAAGATCGAACCGAAGGCGATCGGCGTCGGCCAGTACCAGCACGACGTGAACCAGCGCGAACTCGCCCGCTCGCTCGACGCGGTCGTCGAGGATTGCGTGAACGCGGTCGGCGTCGACGCGAACACCGCGTCGGCCCCGCTGCTCGCCCGCGTGTCGGGCCTGAACGCGACGCTCGCGCGCAACATCGTCGACTACCGCGATGCGAACGGCCCGTTCCCGTCGCGCGAGCATCTGCGCAAGGTGCCGCGCCTCGGCGACAAGACCTTCGAGCAGGCCGCCGGCTTCCTGCGCATCAACGGCGGCGAGAATCCGCTCGACCGCTCGTCGGTGCACCCGGAAGCGTATCCGGTCGTCGAACGGATGCTCGCGAAGATCAACAAGCGCATCGACGACGTGCTCGGCAACCGCGAAGCGCTGTCGGGCCTGTCCCCGACGGAATTTGTTGACGAACGTTTCGGCCTGCCGACCGTGCGCGACATCCTGGCCGAACTGGAGAAGCCGGGCCGCGATCCGCGCCCGGAATTCAAGACGGCCACGTTCCGCGAAGGCGTCGAGAAGGTATCGGATCTCGTGCCGGGCATGACGCTCGAAGGCGTCGTGACGAACGTCGCCGCGTTCGGCGCGTTCGTGGATATCGGCGTGCACCAGGACGGCCTCGTCCACGTGTCCGCGATGTCGACGAAGTTCGTCAAGGACCCGCACGAAGTCGTGAAGGCCGGCCAGGTCGTCAAGGTGAAGGTGATCGACGTCGACGTGAAGCGCCAGCGCATTGCGCTGACGATGCGCCTCGACGACGACGCGGCAGCGCCCGGCATGACGTCGCGCGGCGGCCAGGATCGCGGCAACGCGGGCCGCGGCGCCGCCCGCCCGCAGCGTTCGCGCGAGCCGGAACCGGCCGGCGCGATGGCCGCTGCATTCGCGAAGCTGAAGCGCTGAGCACGCGAAGCGTCGACGCACAAAAAACCCGCCGAAAGGCGGGTTTTTTATTGCTTCGGCGACACGCGCCGCCTGCTCGGCATGGTCCGCCGCATGGACGGCCCCATCGCGCCCGTCAGATCTCGATCTTGGTGCCGAGCTCGACGACGCGGTTCGCCGGAATCGAGAAGAAGTCGGTCGGCTTCGCCGCGTTCTGATGCATCCACGCGAACACGCGCTCGCGCCAGATCGACATCCCCGGCAGATGCGTCGGCACCACCGTTTCGCGCGCGAGGAAGAACGACGTGTCCATCAGTTCGAACGTCATGTCGTGCGTGCGGCCGAATTCCTCGAGCACGGCCTTCACGTCCGGCGTCTCGTTGAAGCCGTACTCGGCCTTGACGATGTACAGCCCGCCGCTCGCATCGCGCGAACTCAGGCGCTTGTCGTCGCGCACGTACGGAATGTCGCGCGTGACGAACGTCAGGAAAATGGTCCGCTCGTGCAGCACCTTGTTGTGCTTCAGGTTGTGCAGCAGGCTGACGGGCACGAGCTTGTCGTTGCCGGTCAGGTAGATCGCGGTGCCCGACACGCGGTGCGGCGGATGCGCGAGCAGCCCCTGCAGGAACGGCTCGAGCGGGATACCGTCGGCCGCCGTGCGTTCCTTGACGATGTGACGCCCTTTGTACCAGGTCATCAACAGGAAGAACAGCAAGGCGCCGATGCCGAGCGGCAGCCAGCCGCCCTGCGCGACCTTCAGCAGGTTCGCGCCGAAAAAGCCGAGGTCGATCGCGAGGAACACGGTGATGATCGCACCGACCAGCAGCCGGTTCCAGTTCCACACCTTGACCATCACGACGCACGCGAGCACGGTCGTGATCACCATCGTCGCCGTCACCGCGATGCCGTACGCGGCCGCGAGGTTGTCGGAGCTCTTGAAGCCGACGACGATACAGAGGATCACGGCCAGCAGCAGCCAGTTCACGACCGGCACGTAGATCTGGCCGATCGCGAGCTCGGACGTATGCAGTACCTTCATGCGCGGCACGTAGCCGAGCTGGATCGCCTGCGACGTCAGCGAATACGCGCCCGAGATCACCGCTTGCGACGCGATCACGGTCGCGACCGTCGACAGCACGACGAGCGGCAGCAGCCCCCATTCGGGCGCCAGCAGGAAGAACGGGTTTTCGATCGCCTTCGGATTCTGGATCAGCAGCGCGCCCTGGCCGAAGTAGTTCAGCACGAGCGACGGCATCACGAGCCCGTACGCGGCGTACCGGATCGGCTTTGCGCCGAAGTGCCCCATGTCCGCGTAGAGCGCTTCCGCGCCGGTCAGCACCAGCACGACCGAGCCGAGCACGACGTACGCCTGCAGCAGGTGGTCGGCCATGAACGACGCCGCGTAATACGGATTGATTGCCGCGATGATGCCCGGCACGCGCACGATGTGGTACACGCCGAGCGCCGCGATCACGACGAACCACAGCACCATGATCGGGCCGAACAGCTTGCCGACCAGCGCGGTGCCGTGCCGCTGGATCCAGAACAGCGCGATCAGGATCACGATCGTGATCGGCAGCACGAGATGGGACAGGTGCGGCGTCGCGATCTCCAGACCTTCGACGGCCGACATCACCGAGATCGCCGGCGTGATCACCGCGTCCCCGTAGAACATGCACGCGCCGAATATCCCGAGCGCCATCAGCGCGCCCGCGACCCGGGTTTTGGAATCGAGCGGCCGCAGCGACAGCGCCATCAGCGCGAGCACGCCACCTTCGCCGTTGTTGTCCGCCCGCATCACGAATAGCAGGTACTTGACGCCGACCACCAGCACGATCGCCCAGAACAGCAGCGAGATCACGCCGAGAATCGACCCTTCGGTCAGCGGGATGCCGTGCGCGGGGCTGAACGCCTCCTTGAGCGAATACAACGGGCTGGTGCCGATGTCGCCGAACACGACGCCGATAGCTGCTATCGCTAGCGCCCGCATCGAGTGTTGTTGCGTCGAATGCGGCGCGTGTGCGGCGTCGGTCGCGTGAGTCGTGTCGTTCATATGAAGCGTAATAATCGGGTCCGGGTCGGACAAAACGAGCGCTATTCTACTCGCGCCCCCGTGAAACACCGCCCTGCCGTGTTGCCGTGGAACCACGCGATCCACGCTGCGCATGCAATCCGGCGCGAGCTGTGGCAGGGCTGCCATCATAGCCGGGGCCGCGCCGCCTGCCTATCGGGTACGCAACGCGCACCGCGTGACGCACCGCGCGCGCCAACGAAAAAACGGCGCCGCAAGCGGCGCCGTACAAGGCTTTCCTTCGATCGGCCGGCCGCTTACGCGCCCGAACCGTCGCGCTGCGCGCGACCGCGCTTGATCCACGCCTCGAGGTTGTGCGGACGCACCGTGTCCCACTCCTCGAACGGCTGATGAATCCACGGATTCGTCGGCAGGAACTGCGTGTGATAGTCCGGCTTGACCTTCGAGCAACCCTTGTACCAGAGCACAGCCGAACGCACGGCCGTGACCGCCGGATAGCGCTCCTTCAGGTGCTCCTGCACGCGCGCGAGCGTGACGCCCGAATCGACGAGGTCGTCGACCAGCAGCACGTTGCCCGCGAGATGGCCGCGCGTCATCGTGATGTACTGCGCGATGTCGAGCTCGCCCTGCTCGGTGCCGGCCGCTTCCCGGTACGAGCTCGTCGCGAGGATCGCGAGCGGCACGTCATAGATACGCGACAGCTGGTCGCCGACGCGCAGGCCGCCGCGCGCGAGGCACAGGATCTGGTCGAACTTCCAGCCCGACGCATGCACCTGGAGCGCGAGCAGCTCGATCAGACGGTGATACTCGTCCCAGCCTACCCACAGATTCTTGTCGTCGTTGCGCGGATCGGTCATCAAGTCTGCCGCCGTCATCGTGATTTGCTGCGTCATCTGGCAATTACACCTTGAACGGATGGCGGAGCAGGATCGTTTCGTCGCGGTCCGGACCCGTCGACACCATGTCGACCGGCACGCCAGCCACTTCCTGGACGCGGGCGAGGTAGGCCTGCGCATTCGCCGGGAGCGCGTCCCACGTATTGATCCCGACGGTGCTTTCCTTCCAGCCGGGGAACGTCTCGTACACCGGCTCGCAACGCGCGACGTCAACCGCGCCGCGCGGCAGGATGTCCACGTCCTTGCCGTCGACCCGGTAGCCGACGCACAGCTTCACTTCGTCGAGGCCGTCGAGCACGTCGAGCTTCGTCATGCACAGGCCCGACACGCCGTTGATCTGGATCGAGCGACGCAGCGCAGCCGCATCGAGCCAGCCGGTGCGGCGCGGACGGCCGGTGACCGACCCGAATTCCTTGCCGACGTTCGCGAGCGTGACGCCGATCTGGTCCTGACGCTGCGGGTTGTCCGCATCGTACAGCTCGCTCGGGAACGGGCCCGAGCCGACGCGCGTGCAATACGCCTTCGTGATGCCGAGGATGTAGTTGAGCTTCTGCGGACCGACGCCCGCGCCGGCCGACGCCGCACCCGCGACGCAGTTGCTCGACGTGACGAACGGATAGGTGCCGTGGTCGATGTCGAGCAGCGTGCCTTGCGCGCCTTCGAACAGCAGGTTCTGGCCCGCGTTGTTCGCGTCGTACAGACGGCGCGACACATCGGCCACCATCGGCTTCAGGCGGTCGGCATAGCCGAGCATCGTGTCGAGCGTGGCCTGAAAATCGACGGCCGCACCGCCCAGATACTGGGTCAGCACGAAATTGTGGAAATCGAGATTTTCGCGCAGGCGATCGGCGAACGTCTTCGCGTCGAACAGGTCCTGCACGCGCAGTGCGCGGCGGCCGACCTTGTCTTCGTACGCGGGGCCGATGCCGCGGCCAGTCGTGCCGATCTTGCCCGCGCCCTTGCGCGCTTCGCGCGCCTGGTCGATCGCGATGTGGTACGGCAGGATCAGCGTCGTGGCTTCGGAGATGAACAGACGGTCGCGCACGTTCACGCCGGCTTCTTCAAGCTCGCCGATTTCCTTGAACAGTGCTTCGGGGGACAGCACGACGCCGTTGCCGATGTAGCAGGCGACGCCTTCACGCATGATGCCCGACGGAATGAGGCGCAAGATCGTTTTCTTGCCGCCGATGATGAGGGTGTGGCCGGCGTTGTGACCGCCCTGGAAACGCACGACGCCCTGAGCGTGGTCCGTCAGCCAGTCGACGATCTTGCCCTTGCCTTCATCACCCCATTGCGTTCCCACGACGACGACATTGCGCCCGGGAGTCACGTTCACTGCGCTGGCAGACATGTTGATTCGTTAGCTGGTTAAAAACGTATTCTACCTATGTTCGCGGGCGTTTCCGAATTTTTCCGTTTCGCTTCAACGATATGCACGCCGAAGCACGGCCCGCGAACACCTCTTTATCGGGGTTCGACCACCCATGCGCCGTTACGCTCGACGAGCGAGCGATCGCACGCGAACTCGTCGAGTACGTGGTCATGGCCCGGCAGCGCCTGGATCACGACCTCGCCCGCATCGCGCAGCGCCGCGACGGCCGCGCCCAGTGCGTCGTCCTGCGCCCACGGCGCGAGAATCGCGGTGCCGCGCGCCTCGACCGGCGAGATCCGCGCGAGCTCGCGCAGGTCCAGCGAGAAGCCGGTCGCCGGACGGGCACGACCATAGGCCTGCCCCACGTGGTCGTAACGGCCGCCGCGCGCGATCGCGTTCGGCACGCCGTCGACGTAGGCGCTGAACATCGCGCCGCTGTGGTACGCGTAGCCGCGCAGGTCGGCGAGATCGATCGCGACTTCGACGCCCTTCGCCTGCGACGCAAGCTGCGCGAGATCGTCGAGCGCCCGCGTGATTTCGGGCAGCACCGGCAGGCGCGTGCGCGCCTCGGCGAGCACGCTCGCGTCGCCGTACAGATTCGGCAGCGCGCGCAGCGCGGCGCGCGTATCGGCGCCGAGATCGTCGGTGAGTTCGTTCAGCAGCGGCACGTCCTTGCCCGACAGCGCGTCGTACAGCGACTCGCCGCGCTCGGCAGCCTGCGCGTCGCGCGCCAGCAGCGCCGCGAGCACGCCCGCGTGACCGAGGTCGAGACGGATGCGCGACAGGCCCGCCAGATGCAGCGCATCGAGCATCAGTTGCTGGATCTCGAGATCGGCTTCGAGCCCGGCGTGCCCGTAGATTTCGGCGCCGATCTGGATCTGCTCGCGCGTCGCGTGCAGGCCGCGCGGACGCGTATGCATCACGTGGCCCGCGTAGCAGAGGCGCGTCACGCCCTGACGGTTCAACAGGTGCGCGTCGATCCGCGCGACCTGCGGCGTGATGTCCGCGCGCAGGCCGAGCGTGCGGCCCGACAGCTGATCGACCAGCTTGAAGGTGCGCAGGCGCAGATCGGCGCCGCCGCTCGTCAGCAGCGACTCGAGATATTCGAGCAGCGGCGGCATCACCATTTCGTAGCCGTACGAACGGAAGCGGTCGAGCAGCCTGCGGCGCAGCTCCTCGATCTTGCGCGCTTCCGACGGCAGTACGTCGGCGATATTCTCGGGAAGTAACCAGGTCGACATCGGTACGGTCCTACGACGGGAAACGGTGCGCGTCACGCGCGCCGCGAGTTGAATCGGAACTTCGAAATCGGGCGGAACGAACGGTGGATGCGCCGTCCGGATCAGGGTGCCGGTCAGGTCGCGAGCAACAGCAGCACGAGCCCGAGCACCATCACGATCAGCCCGCCGATCCGGATATGATGCGGCGGTCGCTCCGCTATTCTACGAAACGTGTCGCGCCATGCGGACGGAAACACGAAGGGGAATGCACCCTCGATAATCAGCATCAGCGCTACTGCGAGCAACAACGAGCCAGCCAGGTCCATGCGAGCGACGGCGCCGCTCGACGCGGCGCCCCAAGGTCAATGTTTGCGGGGAGCAGGCGCCGCCGGTGCGGCACCGCCCGTCGGGCTGCGCATGAAGCGGAAGAACTCGCTGTCGGGATCGACGACGATGATGTCGTTGCGCTTGAACGTGTTCCGGTACGCCTGCAGGCTCGCGTAGAACTGATAGAACTGCGGATCGCGGCCGAACGCGTCGGCGGCGATCGTCGCGGCCTTCGCATCGCCCTCGCCCTTGATCGTCTGCGCGGACTTGTACGCGTTCGCGAGCACGGCCTGCTGCTCGCGTTCGGCGTCGGCCTTGATCTGCTCGACGTCGGCCGCGCCTTGCGCACGCACCTGGGCCGCCTGATCGCGCAACGCGCCGATCATCCGCTGATAGACGGCGTCCGTCTGCGCGGCCGGCAGGTCGACACGTGTCAGCTGCACATCGACCACGTCGACGCCGAAACCGGACGCTTGCGCCTTCGCCGCATCGCGCGCCGCATCGGCGATCGCGCGCTGACCGCCGAGGGCGTCGTCGAGCGCGCGCTTGCCGAATGCGTCGCCGAGCGCGCCCTTCAGCGCGCCGGACAGCCGGTCGGCCGCCGCCGCCGGATCGCCGCCCGTCGCGGTGAAATATTTCATCGGATCGCTGATCCGGTACTTCACCGCATACGCGACGAGCAGGTCGTGCTTGTCCTCGGTCGCCAGCTGCAGCGGATCGGACGACTCGAGCGACTGCACGCGCGTGTCGATCAGCGTGGCCGTCTGCAACGGCGGCGGCAGCTTGAAATGGACGCCGGGGCCCGCGAGCTCGGGCTGCGCGCCGTCGCGACCCGACAGCACGGCCGCATGGCGCGGATCGACGGTGAGGACCGTCGACGACGCCGCGAAGGCAACGATCACGATCGCGACGACGAGCGCAATGATTCGGTTCATGTTCTGCGCTCCCCGTTACTTCGTATCGTCTTCACGCGACCGGCTGCGAAACGCTTCACGCGATCGCAGCACGTCGACACCCGACGCCGTGGCGGCCGGTGCGGCGCTCGCCGGCGCGGCTGCGGCCGGCGCCGTGGCCGCCGGTGCCGGCGCCGCATCGGGCGCGGACGCGCCGGTCGACGCCGCGGCGTTTTGCCGCCCCTGCTCGACGAGCTTGTCGAGCGGCAGGTACACGACGCTGTTGCCGCCCTTGTTGCCGACGAACACCTTCGTCGCGTTCGAATAGATTTCCTGCATCGTCTCGAGGTACATCCGCTCGCGGATGACCGCGGGCGCCTTCGAGTACTGCGCATAGACCTGCTTGAAGCGGTCCGCATCGCCCTCGGCTTCCGTGACCACGCGATCGGCATACGCCTTCGCTTCGTCGACGAGCTTCGCCGCATCGCCCTGCGCCTTCGGCAGCAGGTCGCTCGCATACGCCTGCGCGGCGCGCTTCGCGGCCTCGCGCTCGTCGCGCGCCTTCGCGACTTCGGCGTACGCGGCCTGGGTCTGCTCGGGCGCCGCGACGCTCTGCATCGTGACGGCCGTCACCTCGAGCCCCGACTGGTAGCGGTCGAGATCGCGCTGGATCGCGGTGGAAAGCTGCTCGCGCAGCGCATCGCGATCCTGATTCAGCATGTCGGCCGCGCTGCGCGTGCCGACGATCGCGCGCACCGCGGCCTGCGCGGCCTGCGACACGCTGCGCTCGGGATCGACGCTGCGGAACAGGTAATCGGTGGCGGAACGGATCCGGTACTGGACGATGAAGCGCACGTCGACGATATCGGCATCGCGCGTCAGCATCGCGGCTTCCTTCACGTTCGCGAGGCGCACGACGTTGTTGCGGCCGATCTCGATCGAGCGGACCTGCGACGTGTCGACGATCTCATGCGACGCGAACGGATACGGCGCGCGCCAGTGCACGCCCTGGCCGACCGTGCCCGACAGCTTGCCGAACTGCAGCACGACGCCCGTCTGGCCGTCCTGCACGACGAACAGCCCGCTGCCCGCATACACCGCGACCAGCACGCCGATCACGATGCCGACGCCGACCCGGGCGGCCCGGCCGTTGTCGGGACGGAAGCCGTTGCCGCCCTTGCCGCCGAACAAGCCGCTCAGGCGCCGGTTGAAGTTGCGCCACATCTCGTCGAGATCGGGCGGACCGTCGCCGTCGCCGCCTTGCGGACGCTTCGATTCGTTCGCGCGGGGGCGGGATCCGTCCTTGCCATTGCCTTCGCCGCGTCCCCAGCGGGGATCGTTGATCGACAGCAAGGCGCGCATCCGCCGCCAGGTACTCCGCTCGTTGTATTCGTTCACCAGAGTTTGTTCACCAGATTGGACGCCGGCGAACCGGCCGGGACCGGTTAGCGCCCGTGTTCGGAAATCGTGTGGTCTTCGTGCGGTTCAGCGGACGTGCCATCGAGCGCGTCGGACAACGTCGCGCTGGAGAGATGTTCCGCGGAGGCGATTTCGGCGATGGCGGCACGCAACGTATCGAGACCCTGACCGGTGCGCGCGCTCAAAAAGACGCGCGAAATATTACCATACTCGTCCCGCTCGACCGCGTCGCCGCGGGCCGCCAGCTCGGGCACGGCGTCGATCTTGTTGAACACCAGCACCTGGCGGATCGTGTCCGCGCCGATCTCGTGCAGCACGCCGTTGACCTGCTCGATCTGCTCGAGCCGGACCGCGCTCGACGCATCGACCACATGCAGCAGCAGATCCGCGTGGATCGTTTCCTCGAGGGTCGCGCGGAACGCCGCGACGAGCTGGTGAGGCAGCTCACGAATGAACCCGACCGTATCGGACACGACGATCTGGCCGACCTCGTCGCCGAGGTACACGCGCCGCGACGTCGTATCGAGCGTCGCGAACAGCTGGTCGGCCGCGTACGCCTGCGCTTTCGTCAGCGCATTGAACAGCGTCGACTTGCCCGCGTTCGTATAGCCGACGAGCGACACCGACATCGTGCCGCTGCGCGCGCGCTGCCGGCGCTGCGTGCTGTGCTGGCGACGCAGCCGGTCGAGCCGCGACTTCAGCATCTTGATGCGTTCGCCGATCAGCCGGCGGTCGGTTTCGAGCTGGGTTTCGCCGGGGCCGCGCAGGCCGATACCGCCCTTTTGCCGCTCGAGGTGGGTCCACGCGCGAATGAGCCGGGTCGACAGGTATTGAAGCTGCGCGAGCTCGACCTGCAGCTTGCCTTCGTGGCTGCGGGCGCGCTGCGCGAAGATGTCGAGGATGAGGCTCGTGCGATCGACCACGCGCCTGTTAAGTGCCTGCTCCAGATTACGTTGCTGGGCGGGCGCCAACGCGTGGTTGAAGATGACGATTTCGACGTTGTGCGCGTCGCAGGCAAGCCGCAGTTCTTCGGCTTTGCCGCTGCCGATGAACATCTTGGCATCGGGACTGGCGCGACGACCGGTGAGGGTGACGGCGGGACGGGCCCCCGCACTGGAGGCGAGAAGACTGAGTTCTTCGAGACTGGCTTCGAAATCGGTCTTGCCGAAATCGATGCCGACGAGCGCTGCGTTGATCAAATTATCGGGTGTCAAGATAAGGCGGCTGGCATCGGTCGCTCGCGGCGACCGGATGCCGGCCGCTGCGATAGGTTAGGACGAGGCTTCCGCGTCCGGGTGGAAATTCACCGGGCGCGCCGGCACGACCGTCGAGATGGCGTGCTTGTAAACCATCTGGGTCACCGTATTACGGAGCAACACGACGTACTGGTCGAACGATTCAATGTTCCCTTGAAGCTTGATGCCGTTGACGAGGTAGATCGAAACGGGAACGTGCTCTTTGCGCAGTGCGTTCAAAAACGGGTCTTGTAACAATTGCCCTTTGTTGCTCATGGCGTACTCCATCTTTTTTTGCAGGTTGATCTGGATTGGCGGCGAAGAAAAAGAGATCCGGCGCCAATCGCTACACTATAGCTGATTTTGCCTGCCCCGCCCGGCCACTGGCCATGCGGCCGATGCCTTGCGCGGCGTGCTTCAGCCCTTGTCCGCGTACGGGTTGTTCGACGAACGGAACTCTATGCGCAATGGAGTCCCGGTCAGCGAGAAAGTTTCGCGGAATCGGTTTTCGAGGTAACGCTTGTAGGTTTCCGTCACCGCGTCGAGCGCGTTGCCGTGGATCACGATGATCGGCGGATTCTGGCCGCCCTGGTGCGCATAGCGCAGCTTCGGACGCACCGGGCCGCGACGGCGCGGCTGCTGGAATTCGACGGCGTCGATCAGCGCGCGCGTGAGCTTCGGCGTCGGCAGCTTCGCCATCGCCGCCGCGTACGCGTCGTCGACCGAGCGCATCAGCGTGCCGATACCCGTTTTCTTCGCGGCCGAAATGAAGTGCGATTTCGCGAAGTCGAGGAATTTCAGCTTGCGGGTCAAATCCGCTTTCGCACGGTCGCGCGCGTGATCGTCGAGGCCGTCCCACTTGTTGACGCCGATCACGAGCGCGCGGCCCTGCTCGACGACGAAGCCGGCGATGTGCGCGTCCTGGTCGGAAATGTCCTGCTGCGCATCCAGCAGAAGAATGACGACGTTCGCGTCGGAGATCGACTGCAGCGTCTTCACGACCGAGAACTTCTCGATCGCCTCGAACACCTTGCCGCGGCGTCGCAGGCCGGCCGTGTCGATCAGCGTGTATTTCTTGCCGTTACGCTCGAAGTCGACGTAGATCGAGTCGCGCGTCGTGCCCGGCATGTCGAACGCGATCACGCGGTCCTCGCCGATCAGCGCGTTGACGAGCGTCGACTTGCCGACGTTCGGGCGGCCGACAATCGCGATCTTGATGCCGCGCGACGGATCGTCCTCGTCCGCTTCCTCGGGCTGGCCCGCATACGCGACTTCCAGCGCCTCGTTGATCATGTCGGTCACGCCGTCGCCGTGCGCGGCCGAGATCGCGCGCGGGTCGCCGAGCCCGAGCTCGTAGAAATCCGTCGCGACCGCGGTGTACTTCATCCCCTCGGCCTTGTTGACGACGAGGAAGATCGGCCGGCCGGTCTTGCGCAGGTAGTCGGCGATCGACTTGTCCTGCGGCGCGAGTCCGTTACGGCCGTCGACGATGAACACGACGACGTCGGCTTCCTCGACGGCCTGCCGCGTCTGGCGCGCCATTTCGTGCAGGATGCCGTCCTTCGCGACGGGCTCGAAGCCGCCGGTATCGACGACCAGGTACGGTCGTTCGCCGACGCGCCCTTCGCCGTAATGGCGATCGCGCGTGAGGCCCGGCAAGTCGGCGACCAGCGCATCGCGCGAGCGCGTGAGCCGGTTGAACAGCGTGGATTTCCCCACATTGGGGCGCCCAACGAGGGCAATGACCGGTTTCATCTGTGTTTTCTACGGTGATGCGCAGCAGCGGGAGGCCCGCTGCTGCGGGCGGCTGCGCTGAATGAAAATATCACGAATTCGCGCCGCGCCGGATGCGCGCGCCTGGCGCGCGTTGCGCGCCGTCGTCTTTCGTCTCGAACTGCCTTTCAAATACCGAGCGGCCGGGAACGCCGGCCGCCTTCAAGTCGCGCGGCCGCGGCGCGCGGGACCTGCCCGCCGCGCCACGGCCGCACCGGTTTCCTGCGTGTCAGCGCGGGCGGAACCCGTACAGGCCGCCGTCCTTCGTCTGCACGACGAGCGTATTGCCCGCGAGGACCGGCGCCGCCGTGATCGCGCTGCCGTCGGTCTTCATCCGCGCGATGAAGCTGCCGTCTTCGCGCGACAGGAAGTGCACGAAGCCCTGGTAATCGCCCATCACGACCGCGTGCCCGAGCAGGTACGGCACGCCGACGTCACGGCTCTTCAGCTTGTCGTTGCGCCAGAGCTGGTTGCCCGTGGCCGCGTCGTACGCGGTGACGACCGACCAGTCGTCACCGCCGGCGACCACCGAATCGTCCTGCGCGAGGCCGCTGCGGCTCGAGAACGGCTTTTCCCACAGCGGCCGGCCCGAGTTCGCATCGAAGCAGCCAAGCTGACCCTGGAACGTCACCGCGCAGGCTTGCGCGCCCACGAGCGTCGGCGGACCGCTGACATCGTTGATGCGCTCGACTTCGGTCACGCCCTTCGGGAACGACACCGGGGTCTGCCAGAACGGCTCGCCCGTCTGCAGGTTGATCGCGACCAGACCGCCGCCCGGGAAGCCCGCGAGCACGGCCGCGTCGCCCGCGAACGTCATGCCGGCCGACACGCGCAGGTTCAGCGGCACCGCACGGTTGCGGTAGTTCCACTTCTGCTCGCCCGTCTGCGCGTTGAACGCGATCACCTGGCCGTCGATCGTGCGGACGACCACGAGGCCGTTGCCGACGAGCGGCGGCGAGAAGATCTCGCCCTGCACGCTGGTCTTCCACAGCTGCTTGCCGTCCGGGCCCAGCACGAACACGCCGCCCTTCAGCGCACCGACCGCGGTCAGGTTGCCGTCGCTGCCGACACCGGCCGACAGATCGGAACCGACCTTCGAACGCCACAGCGTCTGGCCCGTCTTCGCGTCGATCTTCTCGACCGAACCGTTTTCGCCCGCCGCATAGACGGCGTCGCCCACGGCCACCGGCGAGAACAGGTAGCGTCCGCCCTTGCCGACGCTCGCCTTCCAGACCTGTTGCACGTCCATGACGGGCTTGAACTCGGTGAGCGGCGTCGGCACGCGGCGCGCGTCCTTCGACGACGAGCAAGCCGCCAAAGCGAGGACAGCCGCCGCGCAGGCAACGGGCACAGCGTAACGTTTCAGCAAATTCATCGGTTAGCGAAGCAGAGTTAAGAGGTTGAGGGGACCGGGATTCAGCCGCCGAGCGCGTCCAGCTTGAACTGCACGAGCTGGCGCGCGGACTGGTCGTCCTTCGACAGGCCGCCGAGCGCGAGCTTGTAAGCCGCGCGCGCATCGTCGGTCTTGCCTTGCGCGGCAAGCAGATCGCCGCGACGATCGGCCACGAGGCCCTTGAATGCATCGACCGGCGTACCCGACAGCAGCGCGAGGCCCGCATCGTACGCCTTCTCGTCGAGCAGCAGCGACGCGAGACGCAGCTTCGCGATCTGCTTGTACTCGTCGTCCTTGGCGTGATCGACGGCCCATTGCAGCTGCGCCTTCGCGCCTGCCGCGTCGCCGGCCGCGTACAGCGTCTTCGCGGCCGCGAGCGCCGTCATCTGCGCATACGGCGTGCTGCCGAACTTGTCTTCCATGTCGGCGGCCGCGCGGGCCATCGTCGCCTTGTCGTTCGCGGCGGCGGCCTTCTGGACCTGCTCGTACAGCCCGGACGCCTCGGCAGCCTGACGGCGCTGCCAGTAGTTCCAGCCGTTGAAACCGGCCGCGACGACGAGCGCCGCGAGCACGATCCACGTGGTGAGGTTGCCCCAGCGGGCCCACCACGCCTTGAGACTTTCAATCGATTCTTGTTCGTCGTGATAACTCATCGGCGAGCGATTCCTTCTTCCTGTTCAGGCTTTTCTTGTCGAGCGGATGCCAGCGCGATCAGTCGTCGCCGTCTTCGGCGGATGCAACCATCGCATTGATTAGGAATTCGGTCAAGCTTTCGACCGGTACGGTCTGCTGAACGTTCTTTTCCCCTTCCGCACCCACGCCGCGCAACGCTTTCACGCCCACCGTGCCGTTCGCGACCTCTTCTTCGCCGAAGATCACCGCGAACGCGGCGCCGCTCGCATCGGCCCGCTTCATCTGCGACTTGAAGCTCGCCGGCGCGCCGTCGGCGCTGCAGTGGAAGATCACGTCGAGGCCCGTGTCGCGCAGGCGCTCGGCCGCGATGAACGCCTGTTCGCGCGCGGTCTCGCCCTGGTGCACGACGTACACGTCGACGCCTTCCTGCTCGGGCGCGAGATCTTCTTCCTTCAGCAGTTCGAGGATCCGCTCGATGCCCATCGCCCAGCCGCACGCGGCGGTCGGCTTGCCGCCGAGCTGCTCGATCAGCGGATCGTAGCGGCCGCCGGCCGCGACCGTGCCCTGCGCGCCGAGCTTGTCGGTCACCCACTCGAACACGGTCAGGTTGTAGTAATCGAGGCCGCGCACGAGACGCGGATTGATCTTGAACGGAATGTTGTTCGCGAGCAGCAGGCGCTGCAGCCCTTCGAAGTGCGCGCGCGATTCGTCGCCGAGGAAGTCGATCAGCTTCGGTGCGTTCTGCGCGATGTCCTGCAGCGCGGGATTCTTCGTGTCGAGCACGCGCAGCGGGTTCGTATACAGGCGGCGCTTCGCGTCCTCGTCGAGCACGTCGGCGAACTGCTCGAGGTACTTGATCAGCTCGACGCGGTGCGCGGCGCGCTCCTCGGCGAGGCCGAGCGAGTTGATCTCGAGCTTGATGCCGGTCAGGCCGAGGTCGTCCCACAGGCGCTGGCACATCATGATGATCTCGGCATCCGCATCGGGGCCCGCGAAGCCGAGCGCCTCGACGCCGACCTGGTGGAACTGGCGATAGCGGCCGCGCTGCGGACGCTCGTGACGGAACATCGGGCCGATGTACCACAGGCGCTTCGGGCCGTCGTACAGCATGTTGTGCTCGATCGACGCACGCACGACGGCCGCGGTGTTTTCCGGACGCATCGTCAGGTTCTCGCCGTTCAGCGCGTCGGTGAAGCTGTACATCTCCTTCTCGACGATGTCCGTGACTTCGCCGATGCCGCGCGTGAACAGCTGCGTGTGTTCGACGATCGGCGTGCGGATGTTCTGGTAGCCGTACGCGCGCAGCAGCGATTTCACGGTAGCTTCGAAGAATTCCCACAGGCCGGCATCCTGCGGAAGGATGTCGTTCATACCTTTGACGCCGGTGAGCTTCTCGATCTTGCGTTTCTGTTCAGTCATCGTTCGTGTGTGTGGACGAATTAGTTCAGGGCCTCGGTGCGGCCGTAATTGCGTGCGACGTAGTCGCTGACGATCTGCTGGAATTCCTCGGCGATCCGCTCGCCGCGCAGCGTCTTGACCTTCTCGCCGTCGATGAAGACGGGCGCGGCCGGGTTCTCGCCCGAACCCGGCAGGCTGATGCCGATGTTCGCGTGCTTCGATTCGCCCGGGCCGTTGACGATGCAGCCCATCACCGCGACGTTCATCTTCTCGACGCCCGGATATTCCTTGCGCCACGCCGGCATCTGTTCGCGCAGATACGTCTGGATCTGCATCGCGAGTTCCTGGAACAGCGTGCTCGTCGTGCGGCCGCAGCCCGGGCACGCGATCACCATCGGCGCGAACGAGCGCAGGCCCATCGTCTGCAGGATTTCCTGGCCGACGATCACCTCGCCCGTGCGCGACGCGCCCGGTTCCGGCGTCAGCGAGATGCGGATCGTGTCGCCGATCCCTTCCTGCAGCAGCACGCCAAGCGCCGCCGTCGACGCGACGATGCCCTTCGAGCCCATGCCGGCCTCGGTCAGCCCGAGGTGCAGCGCGAAGCCGCAGCGGCGGCCGAGTTCGCGATACACGGCGATCAGGTCCTGCACGCCGCTGACCTTGCACGACAGCACGATGCGGTCGCGGCCGAGGCCCAGCTCGACCGCGCGTTCCGCCGAGCCGATCGCCGACTGAATCAGCGCCTCGTACATCACGCTCTGCGCGTCCCACGGCTGCGCACGCGCGCCGTTCTCGTCCATCATGCGCGCGAGCAGGTCCTGGTCGAGGCTGCCCCAGTTCACGCCGATCCGCACCGGCTTGTCGTACTTCGCCGCGGCCTCGATCATCTGCGCGAACTGCGTGTCGCGCTTCGCGCCCTGGCCGACGTTACCGGGGTTGATCCGGTACTTCGACAGCGACTCCGCGCAGCCCGGGTAGTCGCGCAGCAGCAGGTGGCCGTTGTAGTGGAAATCGCCGACGAGCGGCACGGTCACGCCCATCCGGTCGAGCTGCTCGCGAATCGCCGGCACGGCGGCCGCGGCTTCGGGCGTGTTGACCGTGATGCGCACCAGTTCGGAGCCCGCGTTCGCGAGTTCCTTGATCTGGATCGCCGTGCCGATCGCATCGGCCGTATCGGTATTCGTCATCGACTGCACGCGCACCGGCGCGTCGCCGCCGATCGTCACGAGTTGCCCGCCCCAGCGGACATCCACCGCATGCGATACGCGGCGCGGCTGATGCCCGCCGAACACCGGCTCGGTTGAACAAATCTGACTGCTGCGTGGGGATTGAGCTTCGGATTGCATCGATAGATCCATTTACGCGGAATGCGCCGCGACGCGGCGCATGAATTGAAAAAGCGCCGTGCCCTCACGGCCTGCCGGTATCGACGGCAAGCCTTCGCCACGGCGCTTGACGTCAGGGCAACGTGAACCGCGCCACGTTACCCCGCGCTGCCGAATATTTTGCCGGATCGACCGGTTTTCCGTCGAACGCAACCGCGTCGAGGCCGGCCTTGTTGCCGATCGTGACCTTGAACGGCCCGTCGCCGGCCACCTGCTTCGTCTCGCCGGCGCGCACCAGCGCCGAGAACAGCTCCTTGCCATTCTTGTCGCGCACGCTGAACCAGCAATCCTGCTTGACCTTCAGTTCGATCATCGACTGGCCTGCCGCCACCACGACGCTCGCCGGCTGGGCCGGCGCGGCCGTGCTTGCCGCCGCCGTTTCCGCCACGGGCTGCGACGCAGCCGCCGTCGCGACCGGGGCCGCGGGCGCCGGAACGGCCGACGCGATCGCCTGCGCCGATGCAGCGGCCGGGGCCGGAACCTCATTCGCGACCGCCGTCGACGCGCCGTTCGTCGCCGCTTCTTCGGCGGACGACGATGCCGCCGCGCTCGCCGCCGACGCATGTTCGGCGTCGCCGCCCTTGAAGCGCGCGAGCAGGCCCGACGAATCGCTGCCAGTGTGCCACATCAGTACGGCGACCACCGCGACGATGACGATCCCCGTTCCCCACAGCCACGGATGGTGGCGCGACGAACCGCCGAGCGGAATCGACACGCGGCCGCGCGGCAGATCCGTGCCCGACGACGCCGGCATCGACAGGTCGACTTCCGGCACCCCGCGCTCGCGGCGCAGCGCCTGCGCGAACGGTTCCGGATCGACGCCGAGCATCTTCGCGTAGCTGCGCACGACACCGAGCGCGAACGTCACGCCGGGCAAATGGCTGATGTCGCCGGCCTCGAGCGCCCGGAGCTTTTGCGGTGCGACCTTGAGTCGCGCCGACACGTCGTCGACCGACCAGCCCTTCGTCTCCCGAAGCTGCGCCAGGCGGCTGCCGACCGCGGCCAGCGTTTCCAGTCCCGCCGGTGCCGGCTTCGCGGCATTCGTCTCTGCGCCGTTAGACGGCTGCGGCTCACTCATCCTTGTCCTCGCGTCGATTCTTCTTCACTGGCGGCTGCCGCCGGCTCCTGCCGGCCGGCACCCGCTACGGTTCATACCATGCGCGGCGCCGAGGCGCCGCGACCGATCGCTATTCGCGTGTTGCACCGCCAAAGGGTTCGGGCACCCCGGCCAACTGCCCCCGACTTGGCGTCCCCGACTCGGCGTCCCCGACTAGGCATCCCCGTCAAACTGCCCGAACTTCGATGATTTTTCCTGCTGCGCCCGTCCGCTCCGCGAGGCGCGTGCGATCCTTCACCGCGCCGGCCAGCTGTCCGCACGCGGCATCGATGTCGTCGCCGCGCGTCTTGCGCACGGTCGTGACGACACCCGCATCGATGAGGATCTGCGCGAAGCGCTTGATCTGCTCTGGCTTCGAGCGGATGAGGCCCGACTCCGGAAACGGATTGAACGGGATCAGGTTGAACTTGCACGGCACGTCGCGCGTGACGGCCAGCAGTTCGCGCGCATGCGCTTCGGTGTCGTTGACGCCGTCGAGCATGCAGTATTCGAATGTAATGAAGTCGCGCGGCGCCACTTTCAGATAACGCTGGCACGCGGCCATCAGCTCGCGCAGCGGATACTTCTTGTTGAGCGGCACCAGCTCGTCGCGCAGCGCATCGTTCGGCGCGTGCAGCGAAACGGCCAGCGCGACAGGCAACTCGGCGCCGAGGCGGTCCATCATCGGCACCACGCCGGACGTCGACAGCGTGACGCGACGGCGCGACAGGCCGTATGCGTTGTCGTCGAGCATCAGCCGCATCGCGGGCACGACCGCGCTGTAATTCAGCAGCGGCTCGCCCATGCCCATCATCACCACGTTGGTGACGACCCGTTCGGCCTTGCCGTTCGGTCCGGGCGCGCGGCCCAGCGACGCTCGCAATGCAAATTCGGCCATCCGGAGCTGGCCGATGATTTCGGCTGTCGACAGGTTGCGGGAGAAGCCCTGCTTGCCCGTCGAACAGAAGCGGCAGTTCACCGCGCACCCGGCCTGCGACGACACGCACAGCGTGCCGCGCGTCTCTTCCGGGATGAACACGGTTTCGACCGCATTGCCGTTTCCGACGTCGATCAGCCACTTGCGCGTGCCGTCGGCGGAAACGTGATCGCTGGCGATGTCCGGCATCACGATCGATGCGCGGCCCTTGAGTTTTTCCCTCAGGGACTTCGCGAGATCGGTCATGCCGTCGAAATCGCCGGCGTTGTATTGGTGGATCCAGCGCTGCAACTGCTTGGCGCGGAACGGCTTCTCGCCCAGGCTGCCGCAGTACGCGACAAGACCCTCGGCGTCGAAGTCGAGAAGATTGACGGAAGTTTCGCTCGTCATGATGTGCTGCCTTGCCGCGTGCGCTGAATCCTGCCTACTTGCTGTCAGCCAGGGCTTAACGCGAGTAAACGTTCATTTCCGGGAAGAAGAACGCGATTTCGACCGCTGCCGTTTCCGCAGCGTCCGAGCCGTGCACGGCGTTCGCGTCGATGCTGTCGGCGAAGTCGGCGCGGATCGTGCCCTTTTCCGCCTTCTTCGGATCCGTCGCGCCCATCAGGTCGCGGTTCTTCAGGATCGCGCCTTCGCCTTCCAGAACCTGGATCATCACCGGGCCCGAGATCATGAAATCGACGAGATCCTTGAAGAACGGACGCGCTGCGTGAACTGCGTAGAACTTCTCTGCGTCAGCACGCGACAGGTGCGCCATGCGCGATGCGACGATCTTCAGGCCGGCGCCTTCGAAACGGCTGTAGATCTGGCCGATCACGTTCTTTGCCACCGCATCCGGCTTGATGATCGACAGGGTGCGCTCGATTGCCATAAAAACTCCAAAAAATTAAGAAGTTACAGGTTCAAATGAATCCGCTATTGTAGCATGATCCCGTGTATCATTGCGATTGAACCCTTACACGCATGAAAGGTTCAGAATCCGTATGTTTTGTTCCGCCGGGCCATTGAAACCTCCGGGCACGGAACGTATCTTAGCCATAGCTGCCCCGGTTTGCTGCGCCGCACATCGCGTGCGCCGAACCGGCCCCGGACGCCCACGCGTTCAATGTTAGGAGAAACCATGAACGACTATCCGTACAATTTCGGCCGCGGCGGTTCCGTCAGCACCGCCGAGGTTCGCAACCGCGTGCTGCGGAACACGTACTGGCTGCTCGCGCTGTCGATGGTGCCGACCGTGCTGGGCGCCTGGGTCGGCGTCGCGACGGGCTTCTCGCTGTTCGCGGCCACGAGCCCGATGATGAGCCTGCTCGCGTTCTTCGCGATCGCGTTCGGCTTCATGTTCGCGATCGAGCGGACCAAGAACAGCGCGGCCGGCGTGTTCGTGCTGCTCGGCTTCACGTTCTTCATGGGCCTGATGCTGTCGCGGCTGCTGAGCTTCATCCTCGGCTTCTCGAACGGCCCGTCGCTGATCATGCTCGCGTTCGGCGGCACCGGCATCATCTTCGCCACGATGGCGACGATCGCCACCGTCAGCAAGCGCGACTT
This sequence comes from Burkholderia sp. AcTa6-5, assembly GCF_017815075.1. Classification (NCBI taxonomy): domain Bacteria; kingdom Pseudomonadati; phylum Pseudomonadota; class Betaproteobacteria; order Burkholderiales; family Burkholderiaceae; genus Burkholderia; species Burkholderia sp. AcTa6-5. The sequence continues at coordinate 30,806 of NZ_JAGIQE010000010.1, forward strand.
TTCCGGGCTCGGCAAGTGGCTGTTCATGGGCGTGATCGTGATCCTGCTCGCGTCGGTCGCGAACATCTTCCTGCAACTGCCGGCGCTGATGCTCACCGTGTCGGTGCTCGCGATCGCGATCTTCTCGGCCTACATGCTGTTCGACGTCCAGCGCGTCGTGAACGGCGGCGAGACGAACTACATCTCGGCCACGCTCGCGATCTACCTCGACCTGTACAACGTGTTCACGAACCTGCTCGCGCTGCTCGGCATCTTCGGCGGCAACCGCAACTGACGTTCGGCACGCACCATGAAAAACCGGCCCGCGGGCCGGTTTTTTTACGTCCGCCGCCCGGCTCAGTCGCGCTCGAACAGCGCGATCGATTCGACGTGCGACGTATTCGGGAACATGTTCACGACCCCGGCGCCCTTCAGCCGATAGCCGGCTTCGTGCACGAGCAGCCCCGCATCGCGCGCGAGCGTCGACGGGTTGCACGACACGTAGACGATGCGCTTCGGCAGCGGACCTTCACCGCTCTGCGCGATCTCGGCCAGCGCCTTCGACACCGCGAGCGCGCCTTCGCGCGGCGGGTCGATCAGGAACTTGTCGAATGCGCCGAGCGCGCGCAGATCGTCGCCCGTCACCTCGAACAGGTTCCGGCACGCGAACGTCGTGTGGCCGTCGACACCGTTCTCGCGGGCGTTCGCGAGCGCACGCGTGGTCAGCGTGTCGCTGCCCTCGATGCCCATCACTTCGCGCGACAGCCGCGCGAGCGGCAGCGTGAAGTTGCCGATCCCGCAGAACAGGTCGAGCACGCGATCGTCGCGCGACGGCGCGAGCAGACGCAGCGCACGACCCACCAGCACACGGTTGATCTGGTGATTGACCTGCGTGAAGTCGGTCGGCTTGAACGGCATGCGGATGCCGAATTCCGGCAGCGTGTAATCGAGCGATACGTCGAGCGGGTAGAACGGCGTCACCGTGTCCGGCCCCTTCGGCTGCAGCCAGAACTGCACGTTGTGCTCGTCCGCGAACGCGCGCAGCAGCGCTTCGTCGTCCGCGTTGATCGGCTCCAGCACGCGCAGCACGAGCGCGGTGACGGCCGAGCCGACCGCGAGTTCGATCTGCGGCATCCGGTCGCGAATCGACAGCCCTTCGACGAGCCGGCGCAGCGGCACGAGCATCGCCGACACGTGCGGCGGCAGCACTTCGCAGCTCGTCATGTCGGCGACGTAGCTGCTCTTCTTCTCATGGAAGCCGACGAGCACGCCGCCTTTCTTCGCGACGTTGCGCACAGTCAGGCGCGCGCGGTAGCGATAGCCCCACGACGGGCCGTGGATCGGCGCGAACATCGTTTCCGCGCGCAGCTTCGCCAGGTGCCACAGATTGTCTTCCAGCACGCGTTGCTTGACCGCCACCTGCGCACGCATGTCGAGATGCTGCATCGAGCAGCCGCCGCAGGTGCCGAAGAATGCGCACTTCGGCTGCGTGCGCATCACGCTCGGGCGCAGAATGTCGACAACCGTCGCCTGCTCGTAGCTCGGCTTGCGGCGATAGCTCGAATAGGTCACGCGCTCGCCCGGCAGCGCGCCTTCGACGAAGATCACCTTGCCCGGCTGACCGTCCTCGGTCATCGTGCGGCCGACACCGCGCGCTTCCATGTCGAGCGATTCGATCTCGAGAACCGGGGCGGGCCCGGGCGCGACGGGCGCGTTTTTCGATTTGCGCGCAGAAGTGGGGACGGCTTCGGACACCAGCTTTTCCTGACAAACGTTGAAGAAGGCGAGATTGTAGACGACGAAGGCTCCCGTCGCGCGCTTTCGTCACGCAAGCGCCGATGCACGTGGCGCGATGCGTGGCGCGTGAGCGACTGACAACCGCGCGCCCGTTGCGCGCCGACCTGCCGCGCGCAATGCGTGGCGCGGCCCCACCGCGGCACGGGTTCTGCTCGCAGCACCGAGCCAAGGAGACTCGACCATGCGATTGATCGACTGGAACATCCAATGGGGTCGGGATGCGGACGGCATCGTCGACCTCCCGCGCACGATCGCCGCCGCCCGGCAGTTGAGCGATTTCGACGTGCTGTGCGTGCAGGAAGTCACGCGCGGCTTCGACGCACTGCCCGGCCGGCCAGGGCCGGACCAGTTCGCCGAACTCGCGGCGCTGCTGCCTGGCTATACGATCGTCGACGCCATCGGCGCCGATCTGCCGGCCATCCGGCCGGGCGCACCGCGCCGCCAGTTCGGCAACGCGATCGCGACGCGGCTGCCGGTCGGGCGCGTGCTGCGCCAATCGCTGCCGTGGCCAGCCGACGCCGGCGCGCCGTCGATGCCGCGCGTCGCGCTCGATATCGAGTTGCGGGCGCCCCTCGGGTGGTTGCGCGTGGTCACCACGCATCTGGAGTATTACTCGGCGCGCCAGCGGCTGGCGCAGGTCGATGCGCTACGCGACCGGCATCGCGAAGCCTGCGCGCATGCTGACCATCCCGCTCCCGCCGAAACCGCCGACGGGCCGTTCAGCGCGACCGGACAACCGCGCGGTGCGATCGTCTGCGGCGATTTCAACAGTGCATTCGGCGCCGATGCGTACCGGCGCTTCATGGAGCCGATTGCCGACGCACCGGGTTTCGTCGACGCGTGGGTCGCACGGCATCCCGGTCGTACGCCGCCGCCGACCGCTGGCGTCTACGACACTGTGCAATGGTCGGACGGCCCGCTCGCGTGCGACTTCGTGTTCGTGACCGACACGCTGTTGCCGCGCGTCATCCGCTGCGAGATCGACGGCGACGTACGCGCGTCCGATCACCAGCCGGTGCTGCTCGAACTCGGCTGATCGCGCCGGCTACGGCGCGGCCTGCCCGCACTACGCGTCGAAGCCGGCCAGGTATTCGGCCCAGTGCGGCGCCGGCTCCAGCGCGAGCGCGTTCTTCACGAGCAGGATCTCGTCCGCGTACTCGCTCGGCGTCAGGCCGCCGCGCATCAACTGGAACCGGCAATACAGCAGGTACGTATTGACGACGTCGGTTTCGCAATAGTTGCGGATTTCGTCGATCCGGCCGTCGCGGAACGCCGGCCATACCTGGCTGCCGTCCATCCCGAGCTTGCCCGGGAAACCGCACAGCTTCGCCAGCGCGTCGAGCGGCGCGTTCGCGCGCGCCTGATACATCGCGAGCACGTCCATCAGGTCGGTATGCCGCGAGTGATAGCGCGCGATGTAGTTGTTCCACTTGAATTCGCGGTCGTCCTCGCCGAGATCCCAGTAGCGGGTGGCGGGAATGCCGTGCACGAGCGCGCGGTAATGGAGGACCGGCAGATCGAAACCGCCGCCGTTCCACGACACGAGCTGCGGCGTGTATTTCTCGATCACGCGGTAGAACGACTGGATCAACGTCGCTTCGTTGTCCTGCGGCGTCCCGAGCGAGCGCACGCGAAAACCGTTGTTGTCGCGAAACACGCACGAGATCGCCGCGATTCGCTGCAGATGATGCGGCAGGAAATCGCCGCCGGTCTTCTCGCGGCGTGCGGCAAACGCATGTTCGGCCACCGCCGCATCGTCGAGCGTCGCGGGCAGGTCTTCCAGACGGCGAATGCCGTCGACATCGGGAATCGTCTCGATGTCAAAAACAAGGATTGGGGTCATCGGTTACAGAACGGCGTCCTTGCGCACGCCGTTGGAGGCGAAGAACCGCTTGAGGCGCACCAGCGCCTCCTGCTGGATCTGCCGCACGCGCTCGCGCGTGAGCCCCATCTCGTCGGCGAGCTCCTCGAGCGTCGCCGGTTCGATGTGGTTCAGGCCAAAGCGGCGCTCGATCACATGCCGGTGCTTGTCGGACAGCCGCGACAGCCACGCGCGCGTCAGCGTTTCGAGCTCGCGGTGCTGCACTTCGGCGTCGGGCGACTGGCTCTGGTCGTCGGGCAGCAGGTCGAGCAGGCTGCTCGCGGGATCAAGATCGAGCGGCGCGTCGAGCGACGCCGTGTGTTCGTTGAGCGCGAGGATATCGGTGACTTCCTCGGCGGTCTTGCCGGTGAGATAGGCGATGTCGTCGATGCTGGCTTCGCGGCGCTCGGCCGCCTCGCCCGTCGACATCGAATTCTTTTCGAGATGGCGCTTCGCGCGCAGCACCTGGTTCAGTTCGCGGATCACGTGCACGGGCAGGCGCACCGTGCGGGCCTGGTTCATGATCGCCCGCTCGATGCTCTGCCGGATCCACCACGTCGCGTAGGTCGAGAAGCGGAAACCGCGCGTCGGGTCGAATTTCTCGATCGCGTGCATCAGGCCGAGATTGCCTTCCTCGATCAGGTCGAGCAGCGGCACGCCGCGGTTCAGGTACCCCTTCGCGATACTGACGACGAGACGCAGGTTGCGCTCGATCATCACCTGCCGCGCCTCGAATTCGCCGGCCTTCGCCAGACGAGAATAGCGCTGCTCTTCCTCGACGGTCAGTAGCGGCTTCACGCTGATGCGGTTCAGGTAATGCTGGATCGTGTCGGCCGTGAGCTCGGCCTGCAGCAGCGTGCGGAAATCGTCGACGTCGGGCGCGGCTTCCTGGCGGCCTTCGCGCTCGTCGTCGCCGCCGTCCGTGTCGGCGTCGCGCGCCTCGAGATCGCGTTCGTTTTCCGCGACGTCGTCATCGTCGTCCGTCGAAGCACCTACTCGCCCCACCGATGCTTGCGTGGCACGACTGATCTTCTCAGACTCGGCTTGCGGCTCGTGGCGCTTCGATTTCGGCATGGTCGTCTCGGTTATTGAGGCGGCAAATACTTCAGCGGATCGACAGGCTTACCCTGCCGGCGAACCTCGAAATGCAGCATCACGCGGTCGGCATCGCTGTTACCCATCTCGGCGATCTTCTGCCCCTTCGTTACCGCGTCCCCCTCTTTTACCATCAAAGCGCGATTGTGTGCATACGCCGTGAGGTAAGTTGCATCGTGTTTGATGATAATGAGGTTGCCGTAGCCACGCAGACCGTTGCCGGAGTAAACGACGCGGCCGTCCGCCGCCGCCTTCACGGCCTCGCCGGCCGTCCCGCCGATATTGACACCCTTGTTCTTCGCATCGTCGAACCCGTTCAGCACGGGGCCGCGCGCGGGCCACGCGAACGTCACGGGGCCGCTCGGAGCAGCCGCCGTATCGCTCGACGCGGCTGCCGCGGCAGGCGCCGTCGCGCTCGACGACGACGTACCGGCAGCCGGCGTCGCGGGGCCGCTGCTGAGCGGCGCGGTCGCAACGGCGGCGCCTCCGATCGGCGCGGCGACCTGCGTACCCGCGACCGCGGCACCGGCCTGCGGCGACACGCGCAGCAGTTGGTCGACTTCGATCTGATTCGGGTTCGCCAGATTGTTCCACGCCGCGATGTCGCGATAGTTCTGCCCGTTTTCGAGTGCGATCCGGTACAGCGTGTCGCCCGGCTTCACCCGGTAGTAACCCGGCGGCGCCGGCGGAAGCGGCGCCGCGGGCTGCGCGGCGGCGGTCGTACCGAGCGACCCGGAGCGGTCGACGACGGGCGCGTTGTCGAGCCGCGTCGCACAGGCGGCCAGTAGCGTAGAGAACGCAGCCACACAGATCGCGCGCTGGGCGAGCGTGAGCGGTTCCCTGGATCGGTTGTTTTGCATCGCGCGCAACATACTCATCGGTTTCAAATCACTCCGGATTTTAAAGGGACAAAGAAAACGCGATCAAGCCGGGACTCTCGCCATTGCGCGTGCGCGACGCGCTCGACGAGCGTGAGCACCTGGTGCTGTCCGCTCTGCGCGCCGACCGGCGCGACGAGCCGCCCGCCGATCGCGAGCTGCTCGAGCAGCGCCTGCGGCACGTCGAGCCCGGCCGCCGCGATCACGATCGCGTCGAACGGGGCCGCGGACGGCAGGCCGACACGCCCGTCGCCGTAATGCAGACGGATGTTCGGCACGCGCAGCGGCCGCAGGTTCAGCTTCGCGCGCTCGTAGAGCGGCTTGATGCGTTCAATCGAATACACGTCGCGTGCCACGTGGCTCAGCACGGCGGCCTGATAGCCGCAACCCGTGCCGATCTCGAGCACGCGCTCGAGCGTGCGGCCGGCCATCGCGAGCTCGATCATGCGCGCGACGACCGACGGCTTTGAAATGGTCTGCTGGTGGCCGATCGGCAACGCCGAATCCTCGTAGGCCTGCGTCGCGAGCCCGGGATCCACGAACAGGTGGCGCGGCACCGCGGCCATCGCGTCCAGCACGCGCGCATCGGTCACGCCGTTCGCGCGCAGCCGTTCGACCATCCGCTCGCGCACACGTTCCGACGTGAGCGCGAACGCGCCGGCCGGCGCGATGCTCGGCGCAGCCGGCTTCGGCAGCGCGGGTTTCAGCGCGGTCGGCTTCGGTGCGGTCGCCGGCTTCGCGGCGGCGATACCCGGCAGCGGCGCCCGCGCGGCGGCCGGCTTCACCGCAACCGGTTTCAGTACGGCTGCGGGTTTGTCGGCGGCCTTCGGCACCGCACCCGCCGCTTGGCGTTCGCCGGGCCGACCTTCCGATTTGCGTGGCGCTCGTTTGAGATCTTCGAGCGCGAGCGGGAACCGCTTCGCGCGCTCGCCGCTCATGAAGCCCGCCCTCCGGCGCGCGCCCATTCGCGCGTCGCGGGCAGCATCTGCGTATGCGTGAGATCGAGCTGCAGCGGCGTGATCGATACGAAACCGTTTGCGACGGCGTGAAAATCGGTGCCTTCGCTGGCGTCCAGCGCGTCGCCCGCGGCGCCGATCCAGTAGATCGGCTCGCCGCGCGGGTCGGTCTGGCGAATCACCGGCTGCGACGGATGACGCTTGCCGAGGCGCGTGACCTGCCAGCCCTTCAGTTGGTCGTACGGCAGGTTCGGAATATTGACGTTCAGCAACGGGTTGCCCGGCAGCGGATGCGCGAGGTAGTGCTCGACGATTTCCGCGGCGACGCGCGCGGCGTCGGCCAGATGGGCCCAGCCCTTGTCGACCAGCGAGAACGCGATGGCCGGCACGCCGAACATGATGCCTTCGGTGGCGGCCGCAACTGTCCCCGAATAGAGCGTGTCTTCGCCCATGTTCTGGCCATTGTTGATGCCGGACACGACGATGTCCGGCCGCGCGTCGGCCATCCCCGTCAGCGCGACGTGCACCGAATCGGTCGGCGTGCCGTTCACGTAGAAGAAACCCGTACCCGCTGCGCGCTGCACCGACAGCGGCCGCGACAACGTGAGGGAATTCGACGCGCCGCTGCAGTTCTGCTCGGGCGCGATCACCGTAAGCTCGGCCAGCGGCTGCAGCGCTTCGCTGAGCGCGGCGAGACCGGGGGCGAGATAGCCGTCGTCGTTGCTGAGTAGGATTCGCATCCGGCGATTGTAACCGAGGAAAGATGGCGCGAGAGCGACAGTCCGGCCGCCGTGGACGGGCGGGTATACGCATGGGCACGCGATGCGCCGCCGCACTGCGCGGCGGCGTTCCGCGCGTTGGGGAAAACACCGGGCCGCCGGGTTTTCCGCCCGCCGAAAATCTCGTCGGGGAACCCTTCGTCGAGCGGCCCGGCGCAAAGCGCTACGCCGGCTGCGCTCAGATCGCGCCCGCCTCGCGCAGCGCGGCAATCGCGTGCGCGTCGTAGCCGAGGCCGCGCAGCACCTCGTCGGTATGCTCGCCCAGCTCGGGACCGAGCCAGCGCGTTTCGCCCGGCGTGTCCGACAGCTTCGGCGTGATGTTCGGCAGCGGAATGTCCGTACCGTCGGCCAGCTTGAAACGCTGGATCATCTGGCGCGCGACGAACTGCGGATCGGTGAACATGTCGGCCGCGCTGTAGATGCGCCCGGCCGGCACGTCGGCCGCATTGAGCACGACGAGCGCCTCGTCGATCGTGCGCGGCGCGAGCCACGCGGCGATCGCGTCGTCGATTTCCTGCGTGCGCGGCACCCGCCCGTCGTTTTGCGCGAGCGCGGGATCGTCGGCGAGGTCGTCGCGCTCGATCGCCTTCATCAGCCGCTTGAAGATCGGATCGCTGTTGCCGCCGATCACGATGCTGCCGTCGCGGCACGCGTACGTATTCGACGGCACGATGCCCGGCAGCGACGCGCCGGTGCGCTCGCGCACCATCCCGTACACGCCGTACTCGGGCACCACGCTTTCCATCATGTTGAAGACGGCTTCATAGAGTGCAACGTCGACCACCTGCCCCGCGCCGCCGTTGACCTTGCGGTGATGGAGCGCCATCAGCGCGCCGATCACGCCGTGCAGCGCGGCGATCGAATCGCCGATCGAGATCCCGATGCGCGGCGGCGGCAGATCCGGATAGCCGGTGATGTGGCGCAGCCCGCCCATCGATTCGGCTATCGCGCCGAAGCCGGGGCGGTCGCGGTACGGGCCCGTCTGCCCGTAGCCGGACAGGCGCACCATCACGAGGCCCGGATTGTCGGCCGACAGCACGTCGTAGCCGAGCCCGAGCTTTTCGAGCAGGCCCGGACGGAAATTCTCGATCACGATGTCGGCCTCGCTCGCGAGCTGCCGCGCGATCGCCTTGCCGGCGTCGGCTTTCAGATTGAGCGTGACCGATTTCTTGTTGCGCGCCTGCACCGACCACCACAGCGACGTGCCGCCCTGCTCCGGATGGAGCTTGCGCCACTTGCGCAGCGGGTCGCCGCCGTTCGGATCCTCGATCTTGATCACTTCCGCGCCGAATTCGGCGAACAGCCGCGACGCGAACGGTCCCGCGATCAGCGTTCCGAATTCGAGCACTTTGACGCCCGCGAGCGGGCCCTGGCTGGTGCTCATGTGTCTCCTAGGGTCTGTTTACATATGGCACAGCATGCGTTGCCACAAGAAACGGCGCCGCCGGCAGGCGGCGCCCGGCTTACATCGTGCGGCGGTCGAGCATCGCGCGGGCGATGGTGCCCGCGTCGACGTACTCGAGCTCGCCGCCCACCGGCACGCCGCGCGCAAGGCGCGTGACGGCCAGCCCGCGCGCCTTGAGCGTCTGGCCGAGGTAGTGGGCGGTGGCTTCGCCTTCGTTCGTGAAGTTGGTCGCGAGCACGACTTCCTTGACGACGCCGTCGGATGCGCGCCGCACGAGGCGGTCGAAATGGATTTCCTTCGGGCCGATTCCGTCGAGCGGGCTCAGTCGCCCCATCAGCACGAAATACAGCCCGCGGTAGGTCATCGTCTGCTCGAGCATGATCTGGTCGGCAGGCGTCTCGACGACGCACAGCAGCGTCGGATCACGCTCCTCGTCGCTGCAGACCTCGCAGATCTGCGCTTCGGTGAACGTGTTGCACTTCTCGCAGTGCTGCAGGTGCTCGGTTGCGAACAGCAGTGACCGGCCGAGCCGCTCCGCGCCCTCGCGGTCGTGCTGCATCAGGTGAACCGCCATGCGCTGCGCGGATTTCGGCCCGACGCCGGGCAGCACGCGCAACGCTTCGACGAGAGCGGACAAGGCGGACGGCTGTTTCATACGGCGGCAAACGGTGGCAAGGACGCGGCGCTCAGAACGGCAGCTTGAAGCCCGGGGGCAGCGGCAGGCCCGACGTCATGCCGCTCATCTTTTCCTGCGACGTGGCTTCGGCCTTGCGCACCGCGTCGTTGAACGCAGCGGCGACGAGATCCTCGAGCATGTCCTTGTCGTCCGCGAGCAGGCTCGGGTCGATCGACACGCGGCGCACTTCGTTGCGGCACGTCATCGTCACCTTGACGAGGCCGGCGCCCGACTGCCCTTCGACCTCGATCAGCGCAAGCTGCTCCTGCATCTTCTTCATGTTTTCCTGCATTTGCTGCGCTTGCTTCATCAGTCCGGCGAGGTTGCCTTTCAACATGGGAATACTCCTTCTTGATCGTGTGAAAACCGGCACGCGGCGCGTGCCGGCCAATGTGTGCGGGGCGTGATTGTGCCTGTCGCGGGGCGGTCAGTTCAATGCAGCGTAGGCGGCGCGCCGTCCGGCGCCGAATCGGCAAGCGGGCGCACCGAGCCCTCGACGATGCGCGCACCGAAGTCGCGCACGAGCTGCTGGACGAACGGATCGCCGTGAATCTCCTGCTCGGCTTCGCGCTGGCGTGCCGCGCGCGCGGCCGCATCGAGCGCCGCCGCGGTGCGCCGGGCGGGCCCGACCTCGACGCTCACCTCGACCGGCTTGCCGAGCGCATCGGCCAGTGCGGCCTTCAGCTTCGCCACCTGCGCGGCGTCCGCATACTGCGGCACCGGCACCGACAATTTCAATGCGCTCGCATCGACGGCCGTCAGTTCGCTGTTGAACGCAAGCTGGTACGCGACGCCCTTCAGCGGCAGCCGCGCGGCGAGCGCCGGCCATTCGCCGTCGAAGCCGATCGCATCGAGCGCGATCGCCGGCGGCAACGGGCGCGTGTCGATCGGCGCGGCCGGACGGGCTTCCGCCTGCTTCGGCGTCACGCGCACATCGTCGGGACCGCTGTCGAACACCGGCACGAAGCCGTCGTCGGAACCGCCGAACATCTCGTCGGCGCTGAGCGGTACGTAGTCGTCCGGCGGGATGTCTTCCCACGGCGGCGACGGCTGGCGCGAATCGGCTGCTTGCGGCGCACGCGCAGCGGCACGCGGCGTCGGCACCTGAACGGCGGGACGCGGCGCGGCCGGTTTTTCGGCGGCCGGCTGGGCCGCCGCCGGCTTCGCTGCCGCGCCTGCGCGCCCGCGGTCCGACGACACGCGCATCCCTGCATTGCGCAGCACGTCGAGCGCGGCGGCGGCACCGCCCGCGCGCGCCGCCGGACGGGCGGCGGCCGGCTCGGGCGACGCGGCGCGCGGCGCCGGCTGCGGCACCGGTTCGTCGTTTCGCTGCGCGGCGGCAACGGCAGGCGGCTCGGGTTCCTTGCGGGCGGGAGGCGGCGCGTCGCCGGCGGGTGCAGCCTTCTCCTCGGGCTGCGGCGGTTCGATCGCTTGAACGTCGGCCGCGACCGGTGCCGGTGCTGCCTTTTCGGGCGCCGAAACGGGTGCTTCCGCCGGCGCCGAAACGACCGCCGGCTTGGCGACCGGCCGGGCGGCTTCGTCACTGGACTGCGCCGGCGCCGAACGCGCGACCGGCGCAACAGGCGCAGCCGGCGCCGCGGCTTGCGGCCGTGCTGCGGCAGCTACCGGCTTCGCCGCAGCAGCGCGCGGAGCCGGCACCGCACGCGGCGGCACGGACGGCTGACCGGCCGGCGCACTGCCGGCGCCAGCGGCCGGCTCGAACGCGAGCATCCGCAGCAGCGTCATCGTGAAGCCGGCGTATTCGTCCGGCGCCAGGCCGAGCTCGGCGCGCCCGACCGTCGCGATCTGATAGAACAATTGCACCTGCTCGGGGCTCAGCGTCTCCGCGAAACGGCGCAGGTCGGCCGCTTCCGGCCATTCGTCGAGCACCGAGCCCGGCGCGAACTGCGCCCACGCGATCCGGTGCAGCAGGCTCGCGAGATCCTGCAGCGCGGTCGAGAACGACAGGCTGCGCAGCGACATCTCGTCGGCAATCGCGAGGATTTCCGGGCCGTTGCCGGCCGCGAGCGCGTCGAGCAGGCGCACCATGTAAGTCTGGTCGAGCGCGCCAAGCATGCCCGACACCGCCGACTCGGTCACCTCGTTCGCCGAATAGGCGATCGCCTGGTCGGTCAGCGACAGCGCGTCGCGCATGCTGCCCTGCGCGGCGCGCGCGAGCAGGCGCAGCGCCTGCGGCTCGAACGTGATCTGCTCTTCGCCGAGGATCCGCTCGAGATGCGACACGATGTGCCCGGCCGGCATCTGCTTCAGGTTGAACTGCAGGCAGCGCGACAGCACGGTGACGGGGATTTTCTGCGGATCGGTCGTCGCGAGGATGAACTTGACGTGCGGCGGCGGCTCTTCGAGCGTCTTCAGCATCGCGTTGAACGCGTGGTTCGTCAGCATGTGCACTTCGTCGATCATGTAGACCTTGAAGCGCGCATCGACGGGCGCGTACACCGCGCGCTCGAGCAGCGCGGCCATCTCGTCGACGCCGCGGTTGCTCGCCGCGTCCATCTCGACGTAATCGACGAAACGGCCCTCGTCGATCTCGCGACAGGCGCGACACACGCCGCACGGCTGCGACGTGACGCCGGTTTCACAGTTGAGCGCCTTCGCGAAGATCCGCGACAGCGTCGTCTTGCCGACACCGCGGGTTCCGGTAAACAGATAGGCGTGATGGAGACGCCCGCCGTCGAGCGCGTGCGTGAGCGCCCTGACGACGTGCTCCTGGCCGACGAGCGAAGCGAAATCCTTCGGACGCCACTTGCGTGCGAGAACTTGATAGGTCATCGGGAAATTGTATCAGTAACGCTGCGTCGCGCCGACACGCGAAACGGTGCGGAACACGGGCAAGGCGCAGGTCGAACGGAGTGTGATGCAGAAATAAAAAACGCCCTGCGAACGGGGCGAGAAGGAAGGTGACGAGCCCAACCCTCGGCACTGGCGGAAAACGATTGTGGCTGCTTCGTTCCCGACCTGACCAGGTTCACCGCCCCACCATGCGAGGAGGCCCGTCACGGCATATTCTATCACCGCTTCCGGACGAATGCGACCGTTTGTTCGCATCAATGCGAATCTCGCCGGGCAAACCGGCGCGTCGTCCATTCGGACACGCCGCATGCGGCCCGCCCCTTGTAATTGGCGGACCGGCCTCCACCTGCATGGCACAACGGTCGAACGTCGCGTCGTACCCCTACTCGCGTAGCGGCTACTATCGCCGCCCGCAGCAGATAGCAATTTAGGCTAATATGACGCCCGAACGACCCGCGAGCCGCGGATGCAGCGCTTACGCCCCTCCTTTCCGGAAAGGCGGAGTGACCTGCCGCAGCGGCCGGCAGCCTACGGCGGCCGGTACGCCGCAACGCGCAAGCAGGCAGTCCCCGAACCGTAAGAGGTATTGACCCAATGAGCGAACAGATCAAACACATCAGCGACGCATCGTTCGAACAGGACGTCGTCAAGTCCGACAAGCCCGTGCTCGTCGATTTCTGGGCCGAATGGTGCGGCCCGTGCAAGATGATCGCCCCGATCCTCGACGAAGTCGCGAAGGACTACGGCGACAAGCTGCAGATCGCGAAAATCAACGTCGACGACAACCAGGCCACGCCCGCGAAGTTCGGCGTGCGCGGCATCCCGACGCTGATCCTGTTCAAGAACGGCGCGGCCGCCGCACAGAAGGTCGGCGCGCTGTCGAAGTCGCAGCTCACCGCGTTCCTGGACAGCCACCTGTAATACCGGCAGTTCCGCGGACGTGTTGTCAGTCGGCAACACGTCCGTTGTCAAGCCGCCGATCGCTCGCTCAAGCGCGAATCGGGCTATGCTAGAATTAAAAAACGTCGACAAGACGCATTTAAGTCTCTGAGCGCTTCCGCTCGCCCTCCTCCCTTATTTTCTTTCGTCGCATCTCCTCCCTGGCGGGTTCTCCGTATGCATTTATCCGAGCTCAAGTCTCTGCACGTCTCCGAACTGATCGAAATGGCCAATGGCCTGGAGATCGAAAACGCGAACCGCCTGCGCAAGCAGGAGCTGATGTTCGCCATTCTCAAAAAGCGCGCCAAGACGGGAGAGACGATCTTCGGCGACGGTACGCTCGAAGTGCTGCCGGACGGCTTCGGCTTCCTGCGCTCGCCGGAAATGTCGTACCTCGCGAGCACCGACGACATCTATATCAGCCCGTCGCAGATCCGCCGCTTCAACCTGCACACCGGCGACACCATCGAAGGTGAAGTCCGCACGCCGAAGGACGGCGAGCGCTACTTCGCGCTGGTGAAGGTCGACAAAGTCAACGGGCAGCCGCCCGAGGCCTCGAAACACAAGATCATGTTCGAGAACCTCACGCCGCTGCACCCGAACAAGCCGCTGTCGCTCGAACGCGAAATGCGCGGCGAGGAAAACGTCACGGGCCGCATCATCGACATGATCGCGCCGATCGGCAAGGGCCAGCGCGGCCTGCTCGTCGCGTCGCCGAAGTCGGGCAAGACCGTGATGCTCCAGCACATCGCGCACGCGATCAAGCAGAACCACCCGGACGTGATCCTGTTCGTGCTGCTGATCGACGAGCGTCCGGAAGAAGTGACCGAAATGCAGCGCTCGGTCGCCGGCGAAGTGATCGCGTCGACGTTCGACGAACCGGCCACGCGCCACGTCCAGGTCGCCGAAATGGTGATCGAGAAGGCGAAGCGCCTCGTCGAAATGAAGCACGACGTCGTGATTCTGCTCGACTCGATCACGCGTCTCGCGCGTGCGTACAACACCGTGATCCCGGCGTCGGGCAAGGTGCTGACGGGCGGTGTCGACGCGAACGCGCTGCAGCGTCCGAAGCGCTTCTTCGGCGCGGCGCGCAACATCGAGGAAGGCGGCTCGCTGACGATCATCGGCACCGCGCTGATCGAAACCGGCAGCCGCATGGACGACGTGATCTACGAAGAGTTCAAGGGCACCGGCAACATGGAAGTGCACCTCGAACGCCGTCTCGCGGAAAAGCGCGTGTACCCTTCGATCAACCTGAACAAATCGGGCACGCGTCGCGAGGAAATGCTGATCAAGCCCGAGATCCTTCAGAAGATCTGGGTGCTGCGCAAGTTCATCCACGACATGGACGAAGTCGAGGCGATGGAATTCCTGCTCGACAAGATCCGCCAGACGAAGAGCAATTCCGAGTTCTTCGACCTGATGCGCCGCGGCGGCTGATCGCCGTCCCGCTCCGCAACACGGCCGCCCGCGCATCCTGCCCGGCGGCCGTTTTTCGATCCCAACCTGAACGTGAACGTACAGGTTGATCTATAATCGCGTCATTGTCCCGCCGAATTCCCCACCTCCGATGCCGAACGACGCCGCCACCCCGCTATTGACCGTCGGCGACGCCGCGTCGCGGCTCGGCGTGACGCCACGCACGCTCAAATACTACGAAGAGCGCGGGCTCGTCACGCCATCGCGCAGCGAAGGCCGCTACCGCCTCTACGACGAAGCCGACCTCGAGCGCTTCGCGCGAATCCTGCGGCTGCGCGCGCTCGGCTTCTCGCTGCACGGCATCACCGAAATGCTCAAGCGCCCGCTGGAAGAAACCGGCGACGGCCGGCGCCGCTATTCGGATGCGTCGCTGCGCGACATCCGCGCCGGCCTCGCCGAGCAGATCGACACGCTCGACCGGCGGATCGCGGCCGTCCAGCGCGAGCTGAAGGAAGCCGTTTCGCTGCGCAAGGAACTGCAGCACGATATCGACTACGTCGAGCGGCGCCTCGCCGGCGAGAACGCCGATGCGCTGATCGCGCAGCGGCGGGCCGAGGCCGGCACGCGGCGCGCACGCAAGGATCGCGAATGAACACGGTGCCGGGCCGGCCGCTGTGGAGCCGCGCGAACCTGCGTGCGGACCTGTTTCCATGGGCGCTCGCGCTCGTCACCGGCATCGACTACTTCGACAACGCCGTCTTCTCGTTCTTCGCGAGCTACATCGCGGGCGGCATCAACGCGTCGCCCGACGAACTCGTGTGGTCGTCGAGCGCCTACTCGGTCACGGCCGTGCTCGGCATCCTGCAGCAGCAATGGTGGGTCGACCGGCTCGGCCATCGCCGCTACGTCGCGGGCTGCATGCTGATGTTCTCGTTCGGCGCGATCGCGGCGGCACTAGCCGACACGTCGCTGACGCTGGCGTTCGCGCGCGGCTTCCAGGGCTATTTCATCGGCCCGATGATGGGCGCGTGCCGGATCCTGATCCAGATCAGCTTCAAGCCGCCGGCACGGCCGCCCGCGACGCGCGCGTTCCTGATCATGATCCTGCTCGGCAGCGCGCTCGCGCCGATCGTCGGCGGGCTGCTGGTCGCGCATTCGACGTGGCGCGCACTGTTCGCGTGCACGGCGCCGGCCGGCATCGCGTTCGCGATCCTCGCGTTGCTCACGCTGCCCGATTCGGGCCGCACGCCGGACGACGAACGCGGCTCCGGCCATTTCTGGCCGTACGTCGTGTTCGCACTCGCGCAAGGCGCGCTGCAGATCGTGCTGCAGCAGGTGCATTACCAGCTCTACAGCGGCTCGCCGATGCTGATCGTGCTGACGATCGCGGGGCTCGGCGCGCTCGCATGGTTCGCGTATCACCAATGGCATCATCCGACGCCGCTCGTGCGGCTGCATGCGTTTCGCGAGCGGACGTTCCAGGTCGGGCTGCTGCTCTACATGTTCTATTACTACGAGACGACGGGCTTCAGCTACCTGACGGCGCGGTTGCTCGAGGGCGGCCTCGGCTATCCGGTCGAGAATGCCGGGCGCCTGGTCGGCACGACGTCGCTGCTTTCGGCCACCGCGCTGTTCGCCTACCTGCGCTACGCGAAATTCGTCACGCACAAGAAGTGGTTCGTCGTACCGGGGTTCGCGATCGCCGTCACGGCCGCGCTATCGATGACGCGGATGACGCCGCAGGTCGGCGAAGCGGCGCTGGTCGTCCCGCTGCTGCTGCGCGGATTGTTGCTGCTGTTCATCGTGCTGCCGGTCGCGAACCTCACGTTCCGGATCTTCGCGATCGACGAATACTCGCATGGCTATCGGGTGAAGAACATCGTGCGGCAACTGACGATCTCGTTCGCGACGTCCTCGGTGATCATCGTCGAGCAGCACCGGCTGGCCATGCATCAGACGCGGCTCGTCGAGCGCGCGAACGTGTTCGATCCGCTGTTCCAGCAGACCGCCGACGCACTGACGCGCGGCTATGCGGCTGCGGGCCACGCGCTGAACGACGCGCATGGCCTCGCGATCGCGTCGATCGCGCGGATGGTCGCGCAACAGGCGTCGTTCCTCGCATCGCTCGACGGTTTTTACTTCCTCGCGGGCGTCGCGCTCGTCGGCGGCCTCTTCGCGGCATGGCAAAAACAGATCGATTGAGTTAAAAGACAGGCTTTGGATTTTCGTCCGAAGCCTCCATGCTCTCGAAACTGACCCGCTGGTTCGACGACCGCCGCCGCGACCGCGCGCTGCGCAGCCATCCGATTCCGGACGCGCTGTGGCAAGAAACCGTCGAGCGCCTGCCGTTCCTCGCCGCCCTGCCGCCCGACGCGCTCGGCCGGCTGCGCGAACTGACGAGCCTGTTCGTCGCGAAAAAATCGTTTTCGACCGCGCACGGGCTCGAGCTGACCGACGCGATGATCGTCGCGATCGCCGCGCAGGCCTGCCTGCCCGTGCTGAATCTCGACCTGTCGCTGTACGACGGCTGGGTCGGCGTCGTCGTGTATCCGGGCGAATTCTTGATCCGCAAGACCGTGCAGGACGAGGACGGCGTCGTCCACGAAGTCGAGCAGGACGCGAGCGGCGAGGCATGGGAAGGCGGCCCGGTGATCCTGTCGTGGGAAGACGCGCAGATGACGGACGGCCGCGACGCGTACAACGTCGTGATCCACGAGTTCGCGCACAAGATCGACATGGTCAACGGCGCGGCCGACGGCTATCCCCCCCTTTTTCGCCGCTGGCATGCGCCGCACCTGGACGCACAGGCGTGGGCCGACGTGTTCGAACCCGCCTACGACCGGTTCTGCGCGCGCGTCGACGCGGTGCCGGACCGCGCGTGGGCGCGCTTCGAGCGGGATTCGCTGATCGATCCCTATGCGGCCGATCACCCGTCGGAATTCTTCGCGGTGTGCAGCGAGGCGCTGTTCGTGCGGCCGAAGGCGTTCGAGTCCGAATTTCCGGAGCTGTACCGGCTGCTCGCGCGCTACTATCGGCAGGATCCGGCCGGCACCGGCGCGCTCGATGCACCGTGAAAATTATTCGTCAACCGTCTGATTTTCTGGCATAATCGCCGTTTTTCGACCTTAGGCAAGTGGCTCGCGCCGGGCTTGGCGTCGTCTGGTGATACGCAAATGGGCGTACCCGGCACGGCAAGCGGCGGGTTGGCTACCGCTCTCACCAAGGAAAGACCATGAAAGAAGGCATCCACCCGAATTACCGCGAAGTCGTCTTCCAAGACATGTCGAACGGCTTCAAGTTCATCACGCGCTCGACGATCCAGACGCGCGAAAACATCGAACTCGACGGCAAGACCTACCCGCTCGCCAAGATCGAAGTGTCGTCGGAATCGCACTCGTTCTACACGGGTCAGCAAAAGATCATGGACACGGCAGGCCGTGTCGAGAAGTTCAAGAACAAGTTCGGCGCACGCGCCAACGGCAAGGCTGCAGCAAAGTAAGCCTTGCACCGATCCGGCGGCGGCAACGCACCGGTACCGCACGAAAGGGCAGCCCAGGCTGCCCTTTTTTGTCTCTGCTCGCCCGGAAGACACCGGCCGGCGCCCGGGAAACGACCTGACGCACAACAGCGGGCGCGACTACAATGCCGGATGCTCGAAACCGGCTCGGCCGCGCGCGATCGCGCCGGCTGCCCGCCCATAACAAATCGCTCATCTGCATGAAGCCTGTCGTCCGTCTCACCGCCTCCGCCACGCGTGCGCTGCCGCGCTGGCTGCTGCTCACGCTCTGCTTCGTCTACGCGGCGTTCGGCCTGTTCGGCCGCGACCCGTGGAAAAACGAGGACGCGGCGGGCTTCGGCGTGATGTGGACGATGGCCAAGGGCGGCTGGCACGACTGGCTGCTGCCGAACCTGGTCGGCAAGTTCATCACGACCGACGGGCCGCTCGGCTACTGGCTCGGCGCGCTGTCGATCCGCGGCCTCGGCCCGTGGGTCGACGCGAGCAACGCGTCGCGCGTCGATACCGGCGTGCTGTTCTGCGTCGCGTGCGCGTTCGTCTGGTACGCGGCCTACCTGCTCGGCCGGCGCGCCGAGGTTCAACCGTTCAAATACGCATTCGGCGGCGAACCCGAGCCGCGCGACTACGGCCGCACGCTCGCGGACGGCGCGCTGCTGGTGCTCGTCGCCTGCTTCGGTCTCGCGGAACGCGGGCACGAAACGACGCCGCAGCTCGCGCAGTTCGCGTGGATCGCGATGCTCGTGTACGGGATCGTGCGCGGCATCGACAAGCCGCTGCAGGGCGCACTGTGGTGGGGCCTCGCGATGGGCCTCGTCGCGCTGTCCGGCAATCCGGTGCTGGTCGTCGCGCTGCTCGCCGGCACGGCCGCGCTGTGGCTCGTCACGCCCGAGATGCGCAACCTGCGCCTGCCGCTGGTCGGCCTGCCGCTCGCGGCCGCGATCTCCGCGCTGTGGCCGCTCGCCGCGTACGTCGCGGCGCCCGACGACGCCGCGTGGTTCTTCAACCAGTGGATCCACGGCAGCCTGATGCGCTTTTCGGGCCCGCCGACGGCCGTGCTCGGCTATGCGGCGAAGAACCTGCCGCTGTTTACGTGGCCCGCGTGGCCGCTCGCGATCTGGGCGTGGTGGAGCTGGGCCGGCATGCGCCGCCGTGCGCACATCGCGATTCCGCTGTCGGTCGCCGTGCCGCTCGTCGCGCTCGTGATCCTGCAAAGCCAGCAGTCGAACCGTATGTACATGCTGCTGCTGCCGCCGCTCGCGGTGCTCGCGACGTTCGCGCTGCCGACCCTCAAGCGCGGCGCGATCAACGCGATCGACTGGTTCGCGGTGCTGAGCTTCACGATCCTCGGCACCTTCGTGTGGCTGGTGTGGCTCGCGTCGCTCACCGGCTTCCCGCATCCGCTCGCGCGCAACCTCGCGCGCCTCGTGCCCGGCTACGAGCCGCATTTCAAGATCCTGTCGTTCATCTGCGCAGTGATCGTCACCGTGTGCTGGTGCTTCATCGTGCGCTGGCGCGTGTCGCGACAGCCGAAGGTGCTGTGGCGCAGCGTCGTGCTGTCGGGCGCGGGCACCACGCTGATGTGGGTGCTGCTGATGACGCTGTGGCTGCCGATCGTCAACTACGGCCGGACCTATCGCGACGTCGCGCAACAGATCGCCGTGCACCTGCCGTCCGACTACGAGTGCATCTCGCCGGTGCGGCTCGGCGACGCGCAGATCGCGACCTTCGCATACTTCGGCAACATGCACTTCGATTTCTCCGGCGACTGCGACGTGATCCTGCGTCAGGACCGCGCGGACTTCGGCGAGCCGAGTTCGATGTCGCAATACGTGTGGCGTCTCGTCTGGGAAGGCCGCCGCGTCGCCGACCGCGACGAGCGCTTCCGCCTGTACGAGCGCATCGAACGGCCGAAGACGCCCGTCAAGCGACGTCCGCCGCGCCGCCAGGCGGCCGATTGACGATGTTCGGCGACATCCGCCGGATCGTCGGTCTCGCGTGGCCGGTGCTGGTCGGCCAGCTCGCGATCATCGCGTTCGGCGTGATCGACACCGCGATGGTCGGCCGCTACTCGGCCGTCGATCTCGCCGCGCTCGGGCTCGGCTCGTCGATCTACGTATCGATCTATATCGGCCTGACCGGCATCCTGTCCGCGCTGCAGCCGATCACCGGGCAACTGTACGGCGCGCGGCGCCATGCGGAGATCGGCGAGGAAGTGCGCCAGGCGCTGTGGCTTGCGCTGCTGCTCTCGATTCCCGGCTTCCTGCTGCTGCATTTTCCGGAACCGCTGCTGCGCGTCGCGCACGCACCCGCCGCGCTGCACGAGCGCACCGTCGACTACCTGCGCATCCTGTCGTACGGGCTGCCCGCCAGCCTCGTATTCCGGATCTACAACGCGCTGACCAACGCGGCCGGCAAGCCGCGGCTCGCGATGATCCTGCAGATCGGCGCGCTGCTGCTCAAGTTTCCGCTGAACGTGTGGTTCATCTTCGGCGGCTTCGGCGTACCGGCGCTCGGCGGCCCCGGCTGCGGGCTCGCGAGCACGCTGATCAACTGGGCGCTCGCGCTGATCGGCTACACGCTGCTCGCGAAGCTCGACGTATTCGCGCCGCTCGCGATCTTCTCGCGCTTCTGCTGGCCCGTGTGGGAACGGCAGAAGGCCATCCTGAAGCTCGGCGTGCCGATGGGCCTGTCGTATCTGATCGAGGTGACGTCGTACACGTGCATGGCGCTGTTCATCGCGCAGTTCGGCACGACGACGCTCGCCGGCCACCAGATCGCCGGCAACATCGGCGCGGTGCTGTACATGACGCCGCTGTCGATCGGCGTAGCGGCGTCGACGCTGGTCGCACGCGCGCTCGGCGCCGGACGCGCGGACGAAGCCCGGCTGCTCGGCCGGCACAGCGTGATGTTCGCGTGCGGGGTTGCCGCCGCGTACGGCGTGCTCGTGTTCGCGCTGCGCCCGCTGATCATCGGCGGCTATACGCCGAACCCGGCCGTCGCCGCGGCCGCGATGCCGCTCGTCGCGATCGTCGCGTGCTACCACGTGTTCGATGCACTGCAGGTCACGTCGGCGTTCGTGCTGCGCGCGTACAAGGTGGCGGTCGTGCCGACCGTGATCTACGCGGTCGCGCTGTGGGGCGTCGGCCTCAGCGGCGGCTACGTGCTCGGCTTCGACGTCGGCGGCATCGCGCCCGCGTGGCTGACGGGCGCGCGCGGCTTCTGGTTCGCGAACACGGTCAGCCTGATGCTGGCGGGCGCGGGGCTCGTGCTGTACCTGCGCCGCATCAGTCGCGCGCACGCCGCCGTGGCCGCCGCCTGACGCGCGGGTGCGCTACGCGTCCTCCAGCACGTCGGCTGCGTGATATGACGACCGCACGAGCGGGCCGGCGACGACTTCCCTGAAACCGAGCGCGAGCGCCTCGTCGCGCCACGCGGCGAACGCGTCCGGGCTCACGTAGCGCCGCACCGGCAAATGGTGCGCCGACGGCGCGAGATACTGGCCGAGCGTCAGCACGTCGACCTCGTGCGCGCGCAGGTCGCGCAACGTGTCGCGCACCTCGTCGTCGCGTTCGCCGAGCCCGAGCATCAATCCCGATTTCGTCACGAGCGTCGGCCGCGCGGCCTTCGCCTGCGCGAGCAGTTCAAGCGAGCCGCGATAGTCGGCGCCCGGCCGCGCCGCCCGGTACAGCGACGGCACCGTCTCGATGTTGTGGTTGAACACGTCGGGCCACGCCGACGACAGCGCGTCGAGCGCACGCGCCGCGCGGCCGCGGAAGTCCGGCGTCAGCACCTCGACGCCGATGCCCGGCACGCTCGCGCGCACCGCCGCGATGCAAGCGGCGAAATGCGCAGCGCCGCCGTCGCGCAGATCGTCGCGGTCGACCGACGTGATCACGACGTAGCGCAATCCGAGCGCCGCCGCCGCGTCGGCCAGCCGCGCGGGCTCGGCGGGATCGAGCGGCTCGGGACGGCCGTGCGCGACGTCGCAGAACGGACAGCGCCGCGTACACAGCCCGCCCATGATCATGAAGGTCGCGGTGCGCTGCGCGAAGCATTCGCCGATGTTCGGACACATCGCCTCCTCGCAGACGGAATGCAGCCGATGCTCGCGCAGCACGGCGGCCATGTCGGCCACCGCCGCGCTCATCATCGGCCGCGCGCGCAGCCACGGCGGCTTCGGCAACGCCGCGGCGGCCGCGGGCTCGATGCGCACCGGAATGCGCGCAAGCTTGTCGCGACTTCTCGCGCCGGGTTGGCCGAGCGCCGTGAGGCTGGGTCGTTCGAGCGCGGCGGCCATCGTCAGTCTCCGAGGAATGCGACGATCAGGCGGTTCACGTCGGCGGCCGACTCCATCTGCACCATGTGCCCGCTGCCGGCGATCACCTCGGCGCGCACGCCGCCCGGCAAGTCCTGCGCATGCTGCGCCGGAATCACCTGGTCGCGCTCGCCCCAGATCACGAGCGTGCGCGGCGCCAGCGACGCGAGCCGGTCGCGGAACACGCGCCGCTGCGCGGCGCCGTCGAACGCGGCATGCGCGATCTTCTCCAGCGCGGCCTGCACGCCTTCGAGCCGCTTGTACTTGACGAGATCGTCGACCAGTTGCCGCGTGACCAGCGCGTCGTCCGCGAACAGCGCGCCGAGGTGCGGCTTCAGCGTGTTGCGGCTGTTGCCGGCGACGAAGCCGTCGATGTACGCTCGGTTGATGTCGGCGCCGAGCCCGGCGCTCGCGATCAGCGTGAGCGACGCCACGCGCGCCGGCGCGCTGTCGGCCAACGTCATCGCCACTGCGCCGCCCATCGAATGGCCGATCAGGTGCGCGCGCTCGATGTGCTGCGCATCGAGCAGCGCGAGCACCGCGTCGGCCAGTTCGTCGAGAGTGCCGCTCTCGACCGCCTTGCCCGATTCGCCGTGGCCGGGCAGATCGAGCGCCCACACCGGCCGGTGCGCGGCGAGCTCCGCGTGATTGAACAGCCAGTTGTTCAGGTCGCCGCCGAAGCCGTGGATCAGCACGGCCGGCGTGCCCGAACCGTCACCGAGCTTCAGGAAACGGATCGTGCGTCCGCCGATCTGCGCCTTCTCCGGCTGCGGGCCGGCCGCCTCGTCGGACGCCGCGCTCGGCACGAAATCGCGCTGGAACTCGGCGATCGCCGCGTCGATGTCGGCGTCGCTCGCATCGGCCGCCGCGACGACGCCGAGCAGCGCGCCGACGGGCAGCGTCTCGCCCTCCTGCGCGACCTGCCGGCGCAGCGTGCCGTCGAACGCGCATTCGACGCCCGACGAGATCTTGTCGGTCTCGACGTCGAGCACCTCGTCGCCCTTCGCCACGCGTTCGCCGATCGCCTTCAGCCAGCCGTTGACCTGCCCCTGCTCCATCGACAGCCCCCACTTGGGCATCGTGATCATGTGAATCGACATCGTGTCAGCTCCTCGTCTTGAGTACCGCCTGCGCGATCGCATCGGCGGACGGGATATACAGGTCTTCCAATACGCCGGCGAACGGCGCGGGCGTATGCGGCGCGGTCACGAGTTCGATCGGCGCCTTCAGCGAATGGAACGCACGCTGCGCGACGAGCGCGGCGATGTCGGTCGCGATCGAGCAGCGCGGGTTCGCTTCGTCGACGACCACCAGGCGCCCGGTGCGTTCCGCGCTTTCGAGGATCGTTTCCTCGTCGAGCGGCGACGTCGTGCGCAGGTCGATCACGTCGCACTGGATGCCGTCCTTCGCGAGCGTCGCGGCCGCGTCCATCGCGAGATGCACCATCCGGCCGTACGTGACGATCGTCGCGTCGTCGCCGTCGCGCAGCACGCTCGCCTCGCCGAACGGAATCGCATAGGACTCCTCCGGTACGTCGCCCTCGCGCGTATAGAGCAGCTTGTGTTCGAGAAAGATCACAGGATCGTTGTCGCGGATCGCCTGGATCAGGAGCCCCTTCGCGTCGTACGGCGTCGACGGGCACACGACCTTCAGCCCCGGGATGTGCGTGAACAGCGACGTGAGCATCTGCGAGTGCTGCGCAGCCGCGCGCAGGCCCGCGCCGTACATCGCGCGAATCACGACCGGCGTCACGGCCTTGCCGCCGAACATGTAGCGGAATTTCGCGGCCTGGTTGAAGATCTGGTCGAAACACACGCCCATGAAATCGATGAACATCAGTTCCGCGACGGGCCGCATCCCGCACGCGGCCGCGCCGACCGCCGCACCGATGTAGCCGCCCTCCGACAGCGGCGTATCGAGCACGCGGCCCGGAAACTTGTGGAACAGCCCCTTCGTCACGCCGAGCACGCCGCCCCATGCGTCGTCCTCGCCCGGCGCACCCGCGCCGCCCGCGTTGTCCTCGCCCATCACGATCACGCTGTCGTCGCGCGCCATTTCCTGCGCGAGCGCCTCGTTGATCGCCTGCGAATAAGTGATCTTCCTTGCCATGTCTGTCTCCTGGAATGTTAGGTTGCCGTGCCGGCTGCCGGGTCAGCCCGCGCTCACGGATACGACACGTAGACGTCGGCCAGCAGGTCGGCGGCATCCGGCAGCGGCGCGGCCTTCGCCTGCGCGACCGCGTCGTCGATCAACGCCTTCACTTGCGCGTCGATCGCGCGCAGGTCGTCGGTCGTCAGCGCCTCGGCGCGCACGACGCGCGTTTCGAAATGCTTCAGGCAGTCCTTCTCGTCGCGCAGCTTCTGCACCTCGCCCGGCGCGCGGTAGGTTTGCGCATCGCCCTCGAAGTGGCCGAAATAGCGCGTGAACTTCACCTCGACGAGCGTCGGGCCGCCGCCGTTGCGCGCGCGTTCGACGGCCTCGCCGAGCGCCTCGTGCACCGCGAAGAAGTCGAAGCCGTCGACGATCACGCCCGGCATCCCGAACCCGTTCGCGCGATCGGCGATGTTGTCGGTCGCGACCGACCAGCTCGACGACGTCGCTTCCGCATAGCCGTTGTTTTCGGCGACGAAGATCGCGGGCAGCCGCCACACCGACGCGAGGTTCATCGATTCGAAGATCACGCCCTGGTTCGACGCGCCGTCGCCGAAGAAGCACACGCCGACGCCGCCCGTCTTCTTGTGCTTGGCCGCGAGCGCCGCGCCGCACACGAGCGGGCCGCCCGCGCCGACGATCCCGTTCGCGCCGAGCATCCCCATCGACAGGTCGGCGATGTGCATCGAGCCGCCCTTGCCGCGGCAGACGCCCGTCTTCTTGCCGTAGATCTCGGCCATCATCCCGTGCACGTCGACGCCCTTCGCAATGCAGTGGCCGTGGCCGCGGTGCGTGGTGGCCACGTAGTCGTCGAGGCCGAGGTGCAGGATCGTGCCGACGGCGGACGCCTCCTCGCCCGCGTACAGGTGAACGAAGCCGGGAATCTCGCCGGTCGCGAATTCGACGTGCAGGCGCTCCTCGAATTCGCGGATCGTGCGCATCAGCCGATAGGCGTCCAGCAGCTTGTCCCTGCCGAGCTGTGTCGAAGCGGTCATGTGTGTCTCCTGGTTAGGTCTGACTGCGAATGCCGCCCCGGCCGTGCCGTGGCGGCGGATTGCACGGCCTCGCGGCCGTCAGTGGAACGTGAAGCCGCCGTCGACGTTCACGGCCTGGCCCGTCACGTTGTCCATCGTCGCGAAGAACAGCGCGAGCCGGCCCATGTCTTCCGGCGTCTGCGCGCGGCCCTGCGGAATCAGCGTCAACTGGTGCCGCTGCCACGATTGCTCGACCGATTCGCCATCGGTCTTCCATTCGTCGGACAGCCGGTCCCACATGTAAGTGCGGACGATGCCGGGACAGATCGCGTTGACGGTCACGCCGTCGCGCGCGAGTTCCTTCGCCAGCGCATTGGTGAAGCCGACGACCGCGAATTTCGATGCGCTGTAATGCGCGAGATTCGGAAAGCCTTCCTTGCCCGCGATCGACGCGACGTTGATGATCCGGCCGCGGCCCTGCGCCTTCAGGTGGGCCAGTGCCGCCCGGCAGCCGAGGAACGTGCCCTTCGCGTTCACGTCCATCACGAAATCCCAGTCGCGCTCGGTCAGTTCGGCGACCGGATGAATGCTGATCACGCCCGCGCAATTCACGAGGATGTCGAGCCGGCCGAGTTCGGCGAGCGCCTGCGCGACCATCGCGTCGACCTGCGCGGCCTGCGTGACGTCGACGTTCGCGATCGCGGCCCGGCGGCCGAGCGCGCGGACCTCGCGCGCGGTGGCGTCGAGCGCGTCGTCGAGCAGGTCGGCCAGCAGGATGTCCGCGCCGGCGCCGGCAAGCGTCAGCGCGATGCCGCGGCCGATGCCGCGCGCGCCGCCCGTGACGATGGCGACCTGTCCTTCGAGAGGGGCTGTCATGCGATGTCTCCTTGATGATCGTTATGGATGGCGAAGCGTCTTCGTCAAACCGGGGTATCAGTCGTGCCACGCGCCGGCGTCGCGCAGCAGCTGCCGCGACGATGCGTAGCGCAGCGTGCGACCGACGTCGACCGTCAACGGCCCGCGCCAGTCGAGCGCGATCTCGTAGCGATCGCCGCGCGCGACCTCGATCTCGCGCTCGCCGTCGAACGCGAGCGTGCCGCACTCGAACGGAATCGCGTGCCACGTGCCGGGTTCGAGCCGCTCGCAACTGCGCATCACGACACGATCGACGCGCCCCGGCGCGATCGGCGCGACGAGCGGCGTGCCGGCCGCGTTGCCGGCTTGCGCGAAGCGCATCGAGAGCCCGTGCGGCGCGCTGCGCTCGAGCGGTGCCCACGCGCCGCCGAGCGCGGACAGGCCGATGCCGTCCGGTTCCGCGAACGTCAGGTAGAGCGAGTCGATGTCGTCGGAGCCGGAAATCGCGCGCGCGCCGATGAAGCGCTGCCGCGCGGCGCACACGTCGACGAGCGCAATCTCCTCGCGCCCCGGCTGCGCGCCCGCGACGCAGCGCACGACGAGCCGCTTGTTGCGCACGAACGCGACCTCGGCCGGCACGGCGCCGGTCGCGGCGAGCCCCGCGGCGACGCCGGCGACGGTTGCCTCGCGATGTTCGGGAAACGCGTTGTTGGTGCCGGTGGACAGCGCGACGAGCGGCGTCGCGCCGCAATGCGCGGCAACCGCGCGATGGGTGCCATCGCCGCCGAGCACGACGATCAGCGACACTTCCATCCGATGCAGATAGGCAGCGCCCGCCTGCGTGTCGGCGACGCTGTCGGTGATCGGCAGGTCGACGAATTCGACCTGGGGCCAGCGCTCGTGCGGCGCGACCGCGCGATGCGTGTCGATCGCGCGCAGCAGCAGCGTCGCGATGCCCGTGCGGTCGCGCAGCGTCAGCACGCGCTCGACGCCCATCGCGCCGAGGCCGGCCAGCAGGCGCACGATCATGTTCGCCTTCTCCGCGGTCGGAAACACGGATGCATGCGTCGTGAGGCGGCGGATGTCGCGCCCCGATGCGGGGTTCGCGATCACGCCGACGGTAACGGGCGTCGTCACGGGTTTGTCTCCATCCAGTCGACGGAGCCGGCGCATTGACGCGCGCCGGCTCCGCCTGTTTCGTCCGCAGCCATCGACGGGCGGCGGATCGTCGTCGCCGACGCGATCGCGGCGGCTTGCCCGTCATTAATGCAAGCGGCGTGCCATCGTGCGTGCGATCGCCGCGAAACCCGCGTGGACGCTGGCGCGGCGGGCATGCGCGGGTTCCGGATGCGCGGCCGTGACGACGCAGCGCGCGTCGAATCCGCGCAGACGTCTCACGTCGCCGATACGGCGACGCGATTGCCGCGGCGCCCGTGCATGCGCGGCGTTCCGCCCGCCAACCCTGCGTTCGCGCCGCGCCGCGCACGCGACGCCCCGCCGCACGGCCGCCGCGCGCCGCGCATGCGGCCGTCTCAACTGCGCGAGACACGGCGCGATACCGGTGAGACGACCGTCTCATGCGCGCCGCGTGCTGCGATGCAATGTGATTCGCCGAACCGGATGTGCTACAAGAACAGCGACATCCCCGCCGTACGGAACCGGAGCCGACCATGCCCTACGCCGTCCCCCAGGCCCAGCACGCCGACCGTGTACTCGGCGCGCTCGCCGGACGCCTGCCCGCGCCGGCGGATTCCGCGCGCCTCGTGTCGTCGTGGCAACGGTCGCTGGAGCGCTACCGTCTCGACCCCGCTTCGTCGATCGGCCCGCGCGTGCTGACCGCGGCGGAGCTGCGCGAGGTGCGCGACAAGGAGGAAGCCTTCCTGCGCGCGTCGGGCCAGTGCCTGACGCGGCTGCACGACATGATTCGTGTCGCCGACTACTGCGTGATGCTGACCGACGCGCACGGCGTGACGATCGACTACCGGATCGACCGCGAACGCCGCAACGACTTCCGCCATGCGGGGCTGCACATCGGCTCGTGCTGGTCGGAAAGCGAGGAAGGAACGTGCGGCGTCGCGAGCGTGCTGACCGATCTCGCGCCGATCACCGTGCACAAGACCGATCACTTTCGCGCGGCGTTCACGACGCTCACGTGCAGCGCGGCGCCGATCTTCTCGCCGGGCGGCGAACTGATCGGCGTGCTCGACGCGTCGGCCGTGCATTCGCCCGACGGCCGCGACAGCCAGCGTCTCGTCTACCAGCTCGTGCGGCAGAGCGCGGCGCTGATCGAGGACGGCTACTTCGTGCACAGCACCGCGCAGCACTGGATATTGTTCGGGCATCCGAACCGTCACTACGTCGAGGCGCAGCCCGAGTGGCTGATCGCATTCGACGAATGCGGCAACATCGTCGCCGCGAACCGGCAGGCGCGCGACGCGCTGCCGGCGCTGCGCGAGCCGCGCCATATCGACGAGATCTTCGATGCGACCGAGATGCCGCTGCGCGACGCCGCGCGGCTCGACACGATCGTCGCGCTGCGCGTGCGCGCGACCGGCGCCCCGCTCTACGCGCGGCTGCGTGCGCCGCTACGACGCGCCGGCCGCGACCCCGGCGCGGCGTCGCGCCGCCCGGGCACCGCTGCGCCGCGTCACGTCGGCGCGCTGACGCCGTTCCTGCACAGCAGCGATGCGCGCATCGCGCAACAAGCGGAACTCGCGCTGCGCGTCGCGAGCAAGCGGCTGCCGATCCTCGTGCTCGGCGAAACCGGCGCAGGCAAGGAAGTGTTCGCCCGCGCGATCCACGACGCCGGCGCGCGGCGCGCGCGGCCGTTCGTCGCCGTCAACTGCGGCGCGCTGCCGGAAGCGCTGATCGAGAGCGAACTGTTCGGTTATGCGGCCGGCGCGTTCACCGGCGCACGCAAGCACGGCGCGCGCGGCAAGATCGCGCTCGCCGACGGCGGCACGCTGTTTCTCGATGAAATCGGCGACATGCCGCTCGCGCTACAGACGCGCCTGTTGCGCGTGCTCGCCGACGGCGAGGTCGTGCCGCTCGGCAGCGATACGCCCGTGCGCGTCGATCTCGACGTGATCTGCGCGACGCACCGCGATCTCGCGCGGATGGTCGCCGACGGCACGTTCCGCGAGGATCTGTACTACCGGTTGAGCGGCGCGACGTTCGACCTGCCGCCGCTGCGCGAACGCGCGGACGTGCGCGACGTGATCGCCGCCGTGTTCGCCGAGGAAGCGCAGGCGACCGGCCACGTGCTCACGCTCGACGCGACGCTCGCCGAACAGCTCGCCGCGTATGCATGGCCGGGCAACGTGCGGCAACTGCGCAACGTGCTGCGCTATGCGTGCGCGGTGTGCGACGCCGCGCGCGTGACGCGCCGCGACCTTCCGGCCGACCTCGCCGCGCAACTCGGCGGCGCGCCGCCGGGCGCGCTGCCCGACGACGAACGCGGCCGCATCGTCGCCGCGCTCACCGCGCATCGCTGGCGGCCCGACGCGACCGCTCGGGCGCTCGGCATGTCGCGCGCGACGCTGTACCGGCGCATCGCGAAGTACCGGATCGTCGCGCCGCACCGCGCGTGACGCACGGGCGCACGCCCCGTCATGCGGGCTGTCCGGCCGCTTCGTTCGCGTCGTCCGTCACGCCGGCCGCCTCGTCGCGCCGCGCGAACACCTCGCGCGCGGCGAACAGCGCGTTCAGCGCGGCCGGCATCCCCGCATACACGGCCATCTGCATGAACACCTCGACGATCTCGTCGCGCGTGCAGCCGACGTTCAGCGCGGCCTCGATATGCACCTTCAGTTGCGGCTGCGCGTTGCCGAGCGCGGCCAGCGCCGCGATCGTCGCGATTTCGCGCGCCTTCAGGTCGAGCTGCGGCCGGCTGTAGATGTCGCCGAAGCTGAATTCGACCAGGAGCCGCGCGAAGTCCGGCGCAATCGGCGCAAGCGCCGCGATCACGCGTTCGCCCGCTTCGCCGTCGATTTCCTTCAGTTTGTTCCAGCCGCGCGTGTAGCGATCCTCAACGAGTCGTTCCATCGTGTCCGTCCTGTTCCGATAAAGAGTGTGAAGGTTTCGCCCGTCGTTCCGTTTCCCGTTCCTGCGCCTCGTAGTACGCGATCTTGTCGCCAATCGCGTCGAGGCTCGCCTGCAACTCCGCGATATGCGCACGCACCGCGTCGCGATGCGCGACCAGCAAGTCGCGCCGCGCGCCGAACGTCGACGCGCCCTGCTCGCGCAGCACCGCGAACGCCTGCATCTGCGCGATCGGCATGCCGGTCGCCTTCAGGCGCATCACAAAGGCCAGCCAGTCAAGGTCGGCCGGCGCATAGAGCCGGTGCCCGGCCGCCGTGCGCGAAATCGCGCGCAGCAGCCCGGCCTGCTCGTAATACCGCAGCGTGTGCGTCGACACGCCCGTCAGTTCGGCGACTTGCCCGATCGTCAGCGGACCGGCGGCGGAGGGTTGGGATACGGTTTTCGACATGGCAGGAACAAGGTTAGGAGTTAGAGTTCACTCTAAGTCAAGCATTGTCTGACGGCCAGTGGGGCGTTCACCCGCGATACGCTCGCGATACCCGGCGACACCGTAAAGAATGGTCAAAATCGGCGCCCCGCAGCGGTTTCGGCCTTTACAGCGCCGCAAGCCTTCAGCAAGATTCGGTCAGCCTGTCTCAAAAAGGGCACGCATTTGTCCTATGCTTAACGGCGACGCCCGGCGAGCTCGCGCGTCGTCGTCCGTTGCAACAGCCATTCATCCGTCAGAACCAGGGAGCCCTTGCCATGCTGAAAAAGCTGCTGATGCTGTTTGTCGCGCTGTCGCTGTCGCTCGCCGCCGGCCTTGCCGCGGCCGTCGAAGTCAACACGGCCGACCAGGCCGCGCTCGAATCCGTGAAGGGGCTCGGGCCCGTGAAGTCGAAGGCGATCATCGACGAACGCACCAAGAACGGCCCGTTCAAGGACGCCGACGATCTCGCGAACCGCGTGAAGGGCCTCGGCACGAAGTCGGTCGGGCATCTCGAGGAAAACGGCCTGACGATCGGCGGCGCGTCGACGCCGCCGAAGGGCGTGAAGCTGTCGAAGCCGGCCGCGACGACGTCGGCGGGCACGTCGACCACGACGTCGGCGGGCACCGCATCGACGTCCACGACCGCGACGGCCGGCACGACGACCGCGGCGCCCGCGCCGACGGCGAGCGCGCCGGAAGCGGCAACCAAGCCGGCCAAGAGCAAGCGCGCATCGAAGAAGGAAAAGGCGGCCGCTGCTGCCGCGGCATCCGCCGACGCCGGCGCGAGCGCACCGGCCGCCGCGTCGTCCGCGAAGGCGACGAAGGGTTCGAAGAAGAAGAGCAAGAAGGACAAGGCCGCCTCCGCCGCCGCGGCGTCGGGCGCCTGATGTGCGTCGCGCGCGCGATGGCGTGCGCGCGGCATTCGTTCAACGGGCGCCGTCGTCACGGCGCCCTTTTCAGTGAAGGTGAAGAATCATGGGTCTCCTCGACATCGTTGGCGGTCTGATCGGCGGCCAGGCCGGCGGCAACTCGCAAAGCGCGCTCATCGCGACCGCGCTCGAATTCATCAACAACCAGCCGGGCGGCCTGAACGGGCTGATCGAGAAGTTCAAGGCCGGCGGCGCCGGCGAGATCATCGGTTCGTGGGTCGGCACCGGCGAAAACCAGCCGATCTCGCCGGATACGCTGCAAAACGTGCTCGGCTCGGACGTCGTCGGCTCGCTCGCGAGCAAGGTCGGCATCGATCCGTCGCAGGCGTCGTCGATCCTCGCGCAGGTGCTGCCGCACGTCGTCAACGGCGCGACGCCGAACGGCGAAGTGCCGGCCGGCGGCCAGGTCGACACGTCGAACCTGCTCGGTACGCTCACGCAGCTCGCCGGCATGTTCGGCGGCAACAAGGCCTGAGCCCGCACGCCTGACAGCCCGGGCGGCCGCTTCGAACGTTTCGGCCGCTCCATAAGCAAACACCCCGCCTGAGCGGGGTGTTTGCTTTTGCGCGCCCGGCGGTGCGAACCGGGCGCACCGCCGATTACCGGCGATCAGTGCACGACGCGGTCGAACACGAACTGGCCGTCGTTGACGTCGACCGGGATCACGTCCTTCGGACCGAAGCGGCCGGCGAGGATCAGCTTCGCGACCGGGTTCTCGATCTCCTGCTGGATCGCGCGCTTCAGCGGCCGCGCGCCGAACACCGGATCGTAGCCGACCTTCGCGATCTGCTCGAGCGCCGACGGCGACACGTCGAGCGCCATGTCGAGTTTCGCGAGCCGGTCGTGCAGGCGGGCGAGCTGGATCTTCGCGATCGACTCGATGTTGCTGCGGTCGAGCGCATGGAACACGACGACGTCGTCGATCCGGTTCAGGAACTCGGGGCGGAAATGCTGCTTCACCTCGAGCCACACCGCGTCCTTGATCTCGTCCTGCGGCGCGCCCGTCATCGCCTGGATCACCTGCGAGCCGAGGTTCGACGTCATCACGATCACCGTGTTCTTGAAGTCGACCGTGCGCCCCTGCCCGTCGGTCATGCGGCCGTCGTCGAGCACCTGCAGCAGCACGTTGAATACGTCCGGATGCGCCTTCTCGATCTCGTCGAGCAGGATCACGCTGTACGGCTTGCGGCGCACGGCTTCCGTCAGATAGCCGCCTTCCTCGTAGCCGACATAGCCCGGCGGCGCGCCGATCAGCCGCGCGACGCTGTGCTTCTCCATGAACTCGCTCATGTCGATGCGGATCAGATGCTCTTCCGAATCGAACAGGAACGACGCCAGCGCCTTGCACAGCTCGGTCTTGCCGACCCCCGTGGGGCCGAGGAACAGGAACGAGCCGTACGGACGGTTCGGATCGGCGAGACCCGCGCGCGAACGACGGATCGCGTCGGCCACCGCACTGATCGCCTCATCCTGGCCAACCACGCGCTCGTGCAGCTTTTCCTCGATGTGCAGCAGCTTCTCGCGTTCGCCCTGCATCATCCGCGACACCGGAATCCCGGTCGAACGCGACACGACTTCCGCGATTTCCTCGGCGCCGACCTGCGTGCGCAGCAGGCGCGGGCGCGTCGGGTTGTGCTGCTCCTGCTCTTCGGCCTGCGTGACCTGCTTGAGCTGTGACTCGAGCTGCGGCAGCTTGCCGTACTGCAGCTCGGCGACCTTCTCGAGCTTGCCTTCACGCTGCAGGCGCGCGATATCCGCCCGCACCTTCTCGATCTCTTCCTTCAGTTGCGCGCTGCCCTGCACCGCGGCCTTCTCGGCGGTCCAGATCTCTTCCAGGTCCGCATACTCGCGGCCGAGGCGGTCGATCTCTTCCTCGATCAGCTGCAGGCGCTTCTGCGACGCTTCGTCCTGCTCCTTCTTCACGGCTTCGCGCTCGATCTTCAGCTGGATCAGACGACGGTCGAGCTTGTCCATCTCTTCGGGCTTCGAATCGATTTCCATCTTGATCTTCGAAGCGGCTTCGTCGATCAGGTCGATCGCCTTGTCGGGCAGGAAGCGGTCGGTGATGTAGCGATGCGACAGCTCGGCCGCGGCGACGATCGCCGGGTCGGTGATGTCGACACCGTGGTGCAGTTCGTACTTCTCCTGCAGCCCGCGCAGGATCGCGATCGTCGCCTCGACGCTCGGCTCGTCGACGAGCACCTTCTGGAAGCGGCGTTCGAGCGCGGCGTCCTTCTCGATGTACTTGCGGTATTCGTCGAGCGTGGTCGCGCCGATGCAGTGCAGCTCGCCGCGCGACAGCGCCGGCTTCAGCATGTTGCCCGCATCCATCGCGCCTTCGGCCTTGCCCGCGCCGACCATCGTGTGGATCTCGTCGATGAAGACGATCGTCCGGCCTTCGTCCTTCGCGATGTCGTTGAGCACCGCCTTCAGGCGTTCCTCGAACTCGCCGCGGTACTTCGCGCCGGCGAGCAGCGCGGCCATGTCGAGCGACAGCACGCGCTTGCCCTTCAGCGTCTCGGGCACCTCGCCGTTGACGATCCGCTGCGCGAGCCCTTCGACGATCGCGGTCTTGCCGACGCCCGGCTCGCCGATCAGCACCGGGTTGTTCTTGGTGCGGCGCTGCAGGATCTGGATCGAACGGCGGATTTCGTCGTCGCGGCCGATCACCGGATCGAGCTTGCCCGCACGGGCGCGCTCGGTCAGGTCGACCGTGTATTTCTTCAGTGCCTCGCGCTGGCTTTCCGCGTCCTGGCTGTGCACCTGCGAGCCGCCGCGCACCGCGGCGATCGCGGCTTCGAGCGCCTTGCGCGTGAGGCCGTGCTGACGCGCGAGCTTGCCGGCGTCGCCCTTGTCGTCGGACACGGCGAGCAGGAACATCTCGCTCGCGATGAACGTGTCGTTGAGCTTCTGCGCTTCCTTGTCGGCCTGGTTCAGCAGCCCGGCCAACTCACGGCCGATCTGGATGTCGCCGCCCGTGCCCGTCACTTGCGGCAGGCGCGAAATGGCTTCGTTCAGCGCGCCTTGCAGCGCCTGCACGTGCACGCCCGCACGCGACATCAGCGAGCGGGCCGATCCGTCCTGCTGCGCGACCAGTGCCGCGAGCACGTGAACGGGTTCGATGTATTGATTGTCGCGGCCGGCCGCGAGGCTTTGCGCGTCCGCGAGTGCTTCCTGGAACTTGGTGGTGAGCTTGTCGATTCTCATTTGGTTGAGACCTCCAATTTTCGATTAACACCAAGATGAGGATGGTTATGCGGCTTTCAAGCGAAATTCGGGTTGATTCAGCGCAAAAAATGCCGGACACCCTTAAAACGGCCCGGCGGTGTGATCGGATGGACGCAGGGGCCCGCGGCGCCCGCGTGTCAGTGGGCGTTGGACGACGGCTCGGCGGCCGTCGGCGCTTCGTCCGGCGTCGGCGCGGCGCGCACGAGCGCGACCGGACGGATGCCGAGCAGCGCCGCGAGCGGCGACGCGGGCTCGGCCAGTTCGCCGAGCGTGTGACGATCGAGTTCCGCGAAGAACGCATCGCGTGCGGCCGCCAGCACGCCCTTCAGCCGGCACTGCGGCTCGATCGCGCAGCCGCGCGACTCGCCGCCATCCGACGAAAAGCAGCCGACCAGCGCGAAGTCGTTTTCGGTCGCCCGCACGACCTGGCCGACCGTCAGTTGCAGCGAATCGGCGAACAGCCGCAGCCCGCCGTTGCGGCCGCGAACGGTGTCGACCCAGCCCAGCTCGCCGAGCTGCTGGACGACTTTCATCAGATGGTTCTTCGAGATGCCGTAGGCGTCCGAGATCTCCTGGATCGTCGCGAGTCCCTCGCCGCGCACGGCGAGGTACAGCATCACGCGCAGCGAATAGTCGGTGTAGTCGGTGAGTCTCATGAGCGAATACGGAAAAGATCGATCGTGCCCCAACGACGTGAGCCGGGCCGATCGCGACGCGTGCAAGGCCGATCGAGGATCCCGCGGCGCGGCCCCGGGTTGCCGGGATCGCGTGCGCGCAATAAGATGCGTGATATCCGCACGTTTTCCAGGGGTTACAGGACGCTATTTTGCGTCAAAATCCGGCCGGCGTCCTGCTCGTTGCCTGCGCCGGCGCCCTGTCGCTGCCCTGCTCCACCGGCCCTTTTTGTCATGACTGCCCTGCCTGCCTCGCCCGAACCCGTACCGGCCCGCCCCCGCGACGCCGAGCCGACCGAAGACAACATCCGCGCTCTCGTCTACGCGTTTTACGACCGCGTACGCGCCGATCCGCTGCTCGGGCCCGTGTTCGACGCGAAGCTCGCCGGCCGCTGGGACGATCATCTGCCGAAGATGGTGATGTTCTGGTCGAGCCTCGTGCTCGGCACCAAGGGCTATCGCGGCAACGTGCAGCAGGCGCACCAGCCGCTCGACGGCATCGAGCCGGCCCATTTCAGCCGCTGGCTGTCGCTGTTCCTGAACACCGTCGAAGCGCGTTACGCGCCGGCCGCGGCGATCCGATTCATGGAGCCCGCGCTACGGATCGCGCAGAGCCTGCAGTTGAGCCGGTTCGGCTGGGACTACCGGATTCCGCCCGAACAGCAGGCGCTGCTCGACGCGGTCGCGCCGCGCCGTCGCGACACGGGCGACGATCCGCACGCGTTGCCGTCGCGCGCTCGCGGCGAGCCGTTTCCGACGAAGATCATCGGGCGCGGCGTCGACCCGGACGCGTAATACCCGTCACGCGCGACGACGCCGCACCTGCGGTACGTCGCCGCATCGTCCGCGCGCCGCACTCAGCGCCGCGTATTGCCCGACTCGACGCCCCAGCGCGCGAGCGCGGCGTCGTCGGTACTGCGCGCATCGACCCAACGCTCGCCGTCCGGCGTCGTTTCCTTCTTCCAGAACGGCGCTTCGGTCTTCAGATAGTCCATCACGAACTCGCATGACGCGAACGCATCGCCGCGGTGCGACGCGACCGTCGCGACCATCACGATCTGGTCGAGCGGCAGCAGCCTGCCGACGCGATGCACAATCGCGACGTCGATGCCCGGCCAGCGCCGGCCGGCCTCCGCCGCGATCTTCTCGAGCGCCTTCTCGGTCATGCCCGGATAGTGCTCGAGCTCCAGCGCGGCGACCGCATCGCCTTCGTTCAGGTCGCGCACCGTGCCGACGAAGCACGCGAGCGCGCCGATCTTCGGGTTGCGCGCGCGCAATGCCGCCACTTCGGCGTTCAGGTCGAAATCGTCGGTCTGGATTCGTATCGTTGCCATCACCGGTCCCATGCAAAGCTCAGCCGCCCGTCACCGGCGGGAAGAACGCGACCTCGCAGCCTTCGGTGAGCCGCGTGTCGGGATCGGTCATCTCGTGGTTGCAGGCCATGCGCAACGCGCGCCCTTCGGCGAGCGTGTCGGCCCACGCGCCACCGCGCACGCGCAGCCACGCACGCACGTCGCCGACGGTCGTCACGCTGTCCGGCACGTCGGCTTCTTCGTCGGCCACGCCCAATGCTTCACGCACGCTTGCAAAAAATTTAAGCTGAATCTTCATGGTTCGGAAGCCGCCGCGTTACGACAGCAATTCGGAAAACGGAATGAAACGCACGGTCTCGCCCGCGCTGATCGCGTGCTGCGGCGG
This sequence comes from Burkholderia sp. AcTa6-5, assembly GCF_017815075.1. NCBI lineage: Bacteria > Pseudomonadati > Pseudomonadota > Betaproteobacteria > Burkholderiales > Burkholderiaceae > Burkholderia > Burkholderia sp. AcTa6-5. Next base: position 68,255 of record NZ_JAGIQE010000010.1, read on the forward strand.
ATTATCGATCAGGCCGTCGCCCCAGACCGTCGACGTGAGCACGGCCGAACTCTGGTTCGGGAACAGGTCGAGACCGCCGGCCGCATTGACGCGCGCACGCAGGAATTCGTTGCGCCGGTCGCCCTTGCTCTGCGAAAAATCGGCACGCAGCGACAACGCGCGCGGCGCGACGTCGCGCACGCCGGACAGGCGCAGCAGGAACGGCCGAACGAACAGCAGGAACGTGACGAAGCTCGAGACGGGGTTGCCGGGCAGCCCGATGAAGTGCGCGTCGGCGCGCGCGTCGCCACGGCGCACCGCGCCGTACGCGAGCGGCTTGCCGGGCTTCATCGCGATCTGCCACAGCGCGAGCCGCCCTTCGGCCTCGACGGCCGGCTTCACGTGGTCCTCGTCGCCGACCGACACGCCGCCGCTCGTCAGGATCACGTCGTGATCGCGGGCGGCCTCGCGCAGCGTGTCGCGCGTCGCGGCCAGCGAGTCGGGCACGATTCCGTAGTCGGTCACGTGGCAGCCGAGCCGCTCGAGCAGCCCGCGCAGCGTGAAGCGATTCGAGTTGTAGATCGCGCCGGGCTTCAGCGGCTCGCCGGGCATCGTCAGTTCGTCGCCGGTGAAGAACACCGCCACGCGAATCCGCCGCGCGACCGACAGTTGCGCGCAGCCGACCGATGCGGCGAGGCCGAGCGCCTGCGGCGTGAGCCGCGTGCCGGCCGACAGGATCACCGAACCCTGACGAATGTCCGCGCCCTGCGCGGTGATCCATTCGCCGGCCTTCGGCGTGTGCAGGATCTCGACCGCGTCGCCGTCGGCCGACGTCTGCTCCTGCATCACGACGGCGTCGGCGCCGGGCGGCACCGTCGCACCGGTGAAGATCCGCGCTGCCGTGCCCGCCGCGAGCGGCGCGGCCGGGTGGCCGGCCGGAATCCGCTGCGACACCGGTAGGCGCCGCTCGCCGTGCAGCAGGTCGGCGACGCGCACCGCATAGCCGTCCATCGCGCTCGTATGCATCGGCGGCACGTCGAGCGGCGAGCTGACGTCGGCCGCCAGCACGCGGCCGAGCGCGTCGAGCGTGGCGACGGTTTCGGCCCCGGGCAGCGGCTTCGCGGCATCGAGCAGCGCGGCGAGCGCCTCGGCGGTCGACAGCATCGGCGCGCGCGGCGCCGCGGGATTCGGGTTCGACATCGATGGAATCGGGGATCGTTGGAATCAATACGTCATTGTAGCGACGCCGCCGTACGCACGCGCGATATGGCGAACATGCGAAGATTGTGATCGGCGCGAACCCGCAGGTCTGACACTTGTTTCGCGCATTTCGCGCCACATGCGATGTCCGCGTACCCAACCCGCGGGCCAAACGAAACGGCCGGAACCCCGATCCATTCGACGAATCGGCATTCCGGCCGGCCTGCCTGCACGCCGGGCTCGCGCCCGGCGGCACATCATGCGCCCGTATGGGCGGCGATGAAGTCCTTCACCTGCTGCGCGTCGGCCTTCACGACCTCGAAGCGCTGCGGCAGCGCCTCGAGCCCATCGAATGCGGCCGGCCGCTCGGCTTCGCGATCGAGCGCTTCGCGGATCGTCTCGCCGAACTTGATCGGCTGCGCCGTCTCGAGCACGACCATCGGCACGCCGGCCTCCAGATGCTCGCGCGCGACCTTCACGCCGTCGGCCGTATGCGTATCGATCATCGTGTCGTAGCGCGAGAACACGTCGCGGATCGTCGCGATGCGGTCGGCGTGGCTGCTGCGGCCCGACACGAAACCGAATTCGGCGACGCGCGCGAAATCGCCGCTGGCCGCGAGATCGAAGCCGCCCTTCTCCTCGACGTCGCGGAACAGTTGCATCACGCGGGCCGGATCGCGGCCGAGCAGGTCGAACACGAAGCGCTCGAAGTTCGAGGCCTTCGAGATGTCCATGCTCGGGCTGCTCGTGTGATAGGTGTGCTCGGCGCTGCGCACGCGGTATGCGCCGGTACGGAAGAACTCGTCGAGCACGTCGTTCTCGTTGGTCGCGACCACCAGCTTCGCGATCGGCAGCCCCATCATCCGCGCGATGTGGCCCGCGCAGACGTTGCCGAAGTTGCCCGACGGCACCGTGAACGACACGCGCTCGTCGTTCGACTGCGTCGCCGCGAAATAGCCCTTGAAGTAGTACACGACCTGCGCGACGACGCGCGCCCAGTTGATCGAGTTGACGGTGCCGATCTTCTGCTGCGCCTTGAATGCGTGATCGTTCGATACGGCCTTCACGATGTCCTGGCAGTCGTCGAACACGCCTTCGACCGCGAGGTTGAAGATGTTCGGATCCTGCAGGCTGAACATCTGCGCGGTCTGGAACGCGCTCATCTTCTTGTGCGGCGACAGCATGAACACGCGCACGCCGGCCTTGCCGCGCATCGCGTATTCGGCCGCGCTGCCGGTATCGCCCGACGTCGCGCCGAGGATGTTCAGCGCTTCGCCGTGCTTCGCGAGCGTGTACTCGAACAGGTTGCCGAGCAGCTGCATCGCCATGTCCTTGAACGCGAGCGTCGGGCCGTTCGACAGTTCGAGCAGCGACAGCGCCGTGCCGTGCTCGGTGCCGAGCGTCTTCAGCGGCGTGATGTCGGATGCGTTCTCGCCGTGGCGCGTGTTGCTGTACACGGCAGCCGTGTACGTGCGGCGCGTGATCGCGCGCAGGTCGTCGGCCGGCACGTCGTCGCAGAACTTCGACAGGATCTCGAACGCGAGATCCGCGTACGGCAGCGTGCGCCAGCGCGCGAGCTCGTCGGCGGACACCTTCGGATACTCGGCCGGCAGGTAGAGCCCGCCGTCCTTCGCGAGACCGCCGAGCAGGATGTCGGAGAACGTATGGCGCTCGCCGATGCCGGCGCCGCGCGTGGAGATGTAGTTCATGTCGTCAGCCTCAGTTCAGCGCTTCCATGCGCAGCTTCGTCACCTTCGACACGACGGTCGCGAGGCTCTCGATTTGCGCGATCGCCGCGTTGACGTTCTTCTCGACCGTCTCGTGCGTGATCAGGATGATGTCGGTTTCGCCGTTCGCGCCGTCGATCTGCTCCGATTCCTTCTGCAGCAGCGCGTCGATCGAGATGCCCGATTCGGCGAGGATGCGCGTGATCGCGGCGAGCACGCCGGTCTGGTCGGCGACGCGCAGGCGCAGGTAGTAGCCGCTCGTCACTTCCTCGATCGGCAGAATCGGCGTGTTCGACAGGCTGTCCGGCTGGAACGCGAGGTGCGGCACGCGATGCTCGGGATCGGCCGTATGCAGGCGCGTGACGTCGACGAGATCCGCGACGACGGCCGAAGCGGTCGGCTCCGCGCCCGCGCCCTTGCCGTAGTACAGCGTCGTGCCGACTGCGTCGCCGTGCACGACGACCGCGTTCATCGCACCCTCGACGTTCGCGAGCAAGCGCTTTTCCGGGATCAGCGTCGGGTGCACACGCAGCTCGATGCCGTTTGCGGCGCGGCGCGCGATGCCGAGCAGCTTGATCCGGTAACCGAGCTCTTCCGCGTAGCGGATGTCGGTCGCGTCGAGCTTGCTGATGCCTTCGACATACGCGCGGTCGAACTGCACCGGCACGCCGAACGCGATCGCGCTCATGATCGTCGCCTTGTGCGCGGCGTCGACGCCCTCGATGTCGAAGGTCGGATCGGCTTCCGCGTAGCCGAGCGCCTGCGCGGCCTTCAGCGCGGTCGCGAAGTCGAGCCCGCGGTCGCGCATTTCGGACAGGATGTAGTTCGTCGTGCCGTTGATGATGCCGGCGATGTACTGGATGCGGTTCGCGGTCAGGCCTTCGCGCAGCGCCTTGATGATCGGGATGCCGCCGGCGACGGCCGCCTCGAACGCGACCATCACGCCCTTCTCGCGCGCGGCTTCGAAGATCTCGGTACCGTGCACCGCGAGCAGCGCCTTGTTCGCCGTCACGACGTGCTTGCCGTTCGCGATCGCGCGCAGCACGAGCTCGCGCGCGATGCCCGTGCCGCCGATCATCTCGGCGATGATCGCGATCGACGGATCGTCGACGACCGCGTTGAAGTCGTCGGTGATCTGCGCGGTGCCGGCGTGGGCGCCGAGCGCCGCCTGCGCCTTGGCCGGGTTGCGCACGGCAATGCGCGCGACCTCGATGCCGCGCCCCGCGCGTCGTTTGATTTCTTCCTGGTTGCGGTGCAACACCGTGAAGGTGCCGCTGCCGACGGTGCCGAAGCCCAACAGGCCAACTTTGATCGGTTCCATGCTGCGTGTGATCGATGAGTAAGAAGTAGTGAGTTCCGTGAGACGCTGCCCGCTCAGACCGAATGGCGCTTGCGGTAGCCGTCGAGGAAGCGTGCGATCCGGTTGATCGAATCGGTCAGGTCGTCGAGGTTCGGCAGGAAGACCACGCGGAAATGGTCCGGCGTCGCCCAGTTGAAACCCGTGCCCTGCACCAGCAGCACGCGCTCCTCGAGCAACAGGTCGAGGATGAACTGCTGGTCGTTCTGGATCGGGTAGAGCTTCGGGTCGAGGCGCGGAAACATGTACAGCGCGGCCTGCGGCTTCACGCAGGTCACGCCCGGGATCGACGTCAGCATGTCATACGCGAGTTCGCGCTGCTTGTACAGGCGCCCGCTCGGCACGATCAGCTCGTTGATGCTCTGGTAGCCGCCGAGCGCCGTCTGGATCGCGAACTGGCCGGGCACGTTCGCGCACAGGCGCATCGACGACAGGATGCCGAGCCCTTCCAGGTAATCCTTCGCGCGCCGGCGGTTGTCGCCGCCGAGGCCCGACACGGCCATCCAGCCCGCGCGATAGCCGCACGACCGATAGCTCTTCGACAAACTGTTGAACGTGACGGTGATCACGTCCTCCGACAGCGCGCCGAGCGCCGTGTGCTCGAGGCCGTCGTAGACGATCTTGTCGTAGACCTCATCCGCGAACACGATCAGCCCGTGCTGGCGCGCGATCGCGAGCAGCTCGAGCAGCAATTCGTCGGAATAAAGCGCGCCGGTCGGGTTGTTCGGGTTGATCACGACGATCGCCTTCGTGTTCGGCGTGATCTTGCTGCGGATGTCGTCGAGATCGGGCATCCATGCGTTCTGCTCGTCGCACACGTAGTGCACGGGCGTGCCGCCCGACAGGCTCACGGCCGCCGTCCACAGCGGGTAGTCGGGCGCGGGCAGCAGCACTTCGTCGCCGTCGTTCAGGAGCGCCTGGGTCGCCATCACGATCAGCTCGGACGCGCCGTTGCCGATGTAGATGTCGTCGAGACCGACGCCGACGACGCCCTTTTCCTGCGTGTAGTGCATCACGGCCTTGCGCGCCGAGAACACGCCCTTCGAATCCGAATAGCCGGACGACGCCGGCAGGTTGCGGATCATGTCCTGGATGATTTCGTCCGGCGCGTCGAAACCGAACGGCGCGAGGTTGCCGATGTTCAGCTTGATGATACGGTGGCCTTCTTCCTCGAGGCGCTTCGCGTGCTCGAGCACCGGGCCACGGATGTCGTAGCAGACGTTGAGCAGCTTGTTCGACTTCTGAATCGGTTTCACGACGACACGGTTCCTGGGTTGGCCTTGCGGCCGGGGGACGGGATCAAAACTGGAAAGCGGCCGGTCTGTGCGCGCTGTCTAGACTGGGAAAAAGCGGCGGCCGGACGCGGCTTGTGGCGACGCACGACGCAAGTGGCGCCCGCGGGCGACCAAAAAGTTATAATTTAGCGGATTTTGGCCGACTTTCGCAATGCACCATAGCCGCGCCGGGCCCGCGCCGTCGGGCGTCCGCGCGTGGCCGGGCGCGCGAAACCGGCCTGCCGGGCCCTTGCGGCCCGGCCAACCCATTCCCCTACGGAACCGCGGAATACCGATTTGAAACTGCACCAGGACACGAGCGGCGCGCTCAACACCGTCACCGGCTACGGCCCCGATTATGTCGATGTCAATCTCGAACGCCATGAAACGAGCGTCATCGTGCTGCCCGGCGCGCCGGTCCAGGCCTGGCCCGTGTCGTCGTTCGACGCGCTCGCGCCCGAGCATTTCGCGATGCTGCTCGATCCGACGCCCGAACTCGTGATCTTCGGCAGCGGCGCGCGGCTGCGCTTCCCGCACCCGCGGCTCGTCGCGGCGCTCACCGCGAAGCGGATCGGCGTCGAGACGATGGATTTCCAGGCCGCCTGCCGCACCTACAACATCCTGATGGCCGAAGGCCGCAAAGTCGCCGCCGCGCTCTTAATTGAACGTTAATCCCGGTTGCGGTAAAACTCGGGCCGGCGCAGCGGGTCGATCCCCCGGATCGGCCCGGCCAGGCCGCCCGCCCCCGGCGCAACCCGCCGGCGGCCCGTCACAATAACCAACAGGCTGAAAACCCATGAACGATACGCCGTCGAGGCTACCGCTCAATCGCATCACGCTCGTCCTCCTGCTCGTCGCGTTCGCGATCGTCTGGTTCGCGCCGCTCGGGCTGCGCCACCTGATCCCGAGCGACGAAGGCCGCTATGCGGAAATGGCGCGCGAGATGTTCGTCACCGGCGACTGGATCACGCCGCGCTACAACGGCTACAAGTACTTCGAGAAGCCGCCGCTGCAAACCTGGCTGAACGCGCTGACGTTCGCATGGTTCGGCATCGGCGAATGGCAGGCGCGCCTGTATACCGCCGTCGCGAGCTTCGCCGGCGTACTGCTCGTCGGCTACACCGGCGCGCGCCTGTTCAACCCGCTGTCGGGCTTGCTCGCGGCCGTCGTGCTGGCCAGCGCGCCTTACTGGAACCTGATGGGTCACTTCAACGCGCTCGACATGGGGCTCGCGTTCTGGATGGCGCTGTCGCTGTGCTCGCTGCTGCTCGCGCAGCGGCCCGGGCTGCGCCCGGCCGCGGTGCGCGGCTGGATGTGGGCGTGCTGGGCCGCGATGGCGTTCGCGGTGCTGTCCAAGGGCCTCGTCGGGCTGATCCTGCCGGGCGCCGTGCTCGTGCTGTATACGGTGATCGCGCGCGACTGGGCGCTGTGGAAGCGCCTGTATCTGGTCAGCGGCCTCGTGATCTTCTTCGCGATCGTCACGCCGTGGTTCGTGCTCGTCCAGCAGCGCAACCCCGAATTCTTCAACTTCTTCTTCGTCGTCCAGCAGTTCCGCCGGTACCTGACCCCGGAACAGAACCGCCCGGGCCCGCTGTACTACTTCGTGCCGGTGCTGCTGGTCGGCTTCCTGCCGTGGCTGTCGGTCGCGTGGCAGAGCATCCGCCATGCGCTGCGCATGCCGCGCCAGCCGAACGGCTTCTCGCCGATGCTCGTGCTGCTGATCTGGAGCGCGTTCATCTTCCTGTTCTTCAGCGCGTCGCATTCGAAGCTGATCTCGTACGTGCTGCCGGTCGCGCCGGCGCTCGCGCTGATCATCGGCGCGTACCTGCCGCTAATGACGGCCGAGCGCTTCCGCCGCCACCTGCTCGGCTATCTCGTGTTCTTCGTCGCCGCGGCGTTCGGGATCATCTTCCTCGCGTACCAGGGCGACACCCGCACGCCGAACGCGCTGTACCGCGCGTTCCAGATGTGGCTGTACGCCGGTCTCGCGGTCTCGGCCGCGCTGACGCTCGCGGCCGCGTGGCTGAACCGCCGCGCGGGCGTAGCCGCCGCGCTCGCCGCGTTCGGCGCCGCATGGCTCGCGTTCGGCACGATCGGCGGCACCGGGCACGACGAGTTCGGCCGCTACAGCTCGGGCGCGCTGCTCGCGCCGGCCGTGCGCGCCGAACTGGCGAAGCTGCCGCCCGACACGCCGTTCTACTCGATCGAAATGCTCGATCACACGTTCCCGTTCTACATGGGCCACACGACGATCATGGTCCAGCGCCAGGACGAGCTCGCGTTCGGGATCTCGGTCGAGCCGAACAAGTGGATCCCGACCGTCGGCGAATGGGTCACGCGCTGGAAGCAGGACACCCATGCGCTCGCGATCATGCCGCCCGGCCAGTACGACGCGCTCGCCAAGGAAGGCGTGCCGATGCGCGTGGTCGCGCGCGACAACCGCCGCGTGATCGTCGAGAAACCGCAATCGTAAGGACGTCCTTCGCATGAATCCCGTTTCGTTCGTCTGCATCATCACCGGCGTGATGCTCAACGCCTGTGCGCAACTTCTGCTGAAAGCCGGCGTCAACGCCGTTGGACACTTCGAATTCAGCCGTGCGAACATCATCCCGGTCGGGTTCAAGATCGCGACCCAGTTGCCGATCATCGGCGGGCTCGGCTGCTACGTGCTGAGCGTCGTCGTGTGGATCGTCGGGCTGTCGCGGGTCGACGTGTCGATCGCGTACCCGATGCTGTCGCTCGGCTACGTCGTCAACGCGTTCGCGGCGTGGTACCTGTTCGGCGAGGTGCTGTCGATCCAGAAGTTCGTCGGCATCGGCATCATCCTGATCGGCGTGCTCGTGCTCGCGCGCAGTTGAGCGCGGCCCGCGGCCCCGGCGTTCGTTAAGCGTCCGCCTACAAAAAATCACGGTGCGAATCGGCCAACCGGTGTTTAATGCCGGTTTCGGACGGATCGCCCGACCCTTTTATTACACGCCATTACAGGCCCAACGCGTTCATGAGCCAGACTACCGCTCCGTTTCTGCCGTTCACCCGCCCCGAGATCGATGAGGAAACCATCCAGGGCGTCGTCGACGTGCTCCGTTCGGGCTGGATCACGACCGGCCCGCAGTGCCAGAAATTCGAAGCCGCGCTGTCCGAGTACTGCGGCGGCCGTCCGGTCCGCGCATTCAATTCGGGCACCTGCACGCTCGAGATCGGCCTGCGCATCGCGGGCGTCGGCCCCGGTGACGAGGTGATCACGACGCCGGCGTCGTGGGTCTCGACCAGCAACGTGATCATCGAAACCGGCGCGACGCCCGTGTTCGCGGACATCGATCCCGTCACGCGCAACATCGACCTCGACAAGCTCGAGCAGGCGATCACGCCGCGCACGAAGGCGATCATCCCCGTGTTCCTGTCCGGCCTGCCGGTCGACCTGGACCGCCTGTACGCGATCGCCCGCGCGCACAAACTGCGCGTGATCGAGGATGCCGCGCAGGCGTTCGGCTCGACGTGGCACGGCAAGCGCATCGGCGCGATCGGCGACATCGTGTCGTTCAGCTTCCACGCGAACAAGAACCTGACGACGATCGAAGGCGGCGCGCTCGTGCTGAACAACGAGGACGAAGCCGTGCTCGCGCAGAAGTACCGGCTGCAGGGCATCACGCGCACCGGCTTCGACGGGATGGACTGCGACGTGCTCGGCGGCAAGTACAACCTGACCGACGTCGCCGCGCGCGTCGGCCTCGGCCAGCTGCCGCACATCGAGCGCTTCACCGCGCAGCGCCGCGCGCTCGCCCGCGCGTATTTCGCCGCGTTCGACGGCGGCGCGGCCGTGAAGCTGGGCCTCGGCCTGCCGGTCGCCGAATTCGAGAACGGCAACTGGCACATGTTCCTGGTCACGCTGCCGCTCGAGCGGCTGACGATCACGCGCGCCGAATTCATGGCGCAGATGAAGGAACGCGGGATCGGCACCGGCATCCACTACCCGGCGATCCATCTTTTCACGCTGTACCGTGCGCGCGGTTTCAAGGAGGGCATGTTCCCCCACGCCGAACGGTACGGCGCGTCGACCGTCACGCTGCCGCTGTTTACGCAGATGACGGAAGGCGACGTGCGTCGCGTGGCCGACGCCGTCAATCAGATTTGCGAACAATACGGAAAATAAGCGTACATGAGTCACCTTGAAGCACGCGCCGGGCATTCGGGCGCCGGGCACCCGGGCGCCGCGCATCTGGACACCGACCGGCCCGAAGTATCGGTCATCATCCCCGTATACAACGAGGAAGACGGCCTCGCCGCGCTGTTCGCGCGCCTGTATCCGGCGCTCGACGCACTCGACGCGTCGTACGAAGTGATCCTGATCAACGACGGCAGCCGCGACCGCTCGGCCGCGATGCTCGCCGATCAGTTCCACGTCCGGCCCGACACGACGCGCGTCGTGCTGCTCAACGGCAACTACGGCCAGCACATGGCGATCCTCGCGGGCTTCGCGCAGTCGCGCGGCGAGATCGTCATCACGCTCGACGCCGACCTGCAGAACCCGCCCGAGGAAATCGGCAAGCTGATCGCGAAGATGCGCGAGGGCTACGACTACGTCGGCTCGATCCGCAAGCAGCGCCAGGACAGCCTGTGGCGGCGCAAGGCGTCGCAGATGATGAACCGGCTGCGCGAGCGCATCACGCGCATCAAGATGACCGACCAGGGCTGCATGCTGCGCGCGTACAGCCGCCGCATCATCGACACGATCAACGTGTGCGGCGAAGTCAACACGTTCATCCCCGCGCTCGCGTACACGTTCGCGCAGAACCCGACCGAGATCGAAGTCGCGCACGAGGAACGCTTCGCGGGCGAATCGAAGTATTCGCTGTACAGCCTGATCCGGCTGAACTTCGACCTCGTGACGGGCTTCTCGGTCGTGCCGCTGCAGTGGCTGTCGTTCATCGGCGTGATCCTGTCGCTCGGCTCCGCCGCGCTGTTCGTGCTGCTGCTCGTGCGCCGCTTCATCGTCGGCGCGGAAGTGCAAGGCGTGTTCACGCTGTTCGCGATCACGTTCTTCCTGCTCGGCGTGATCATCTTCGCGCTCGGCCTGCTCGGCGAATACGTCGGCCGCATCTACCAGCAGGTGCGCGCGCGTCCCCGCTACCTGATCCAGGCCGTGCTCGAGCAGCACGACGGCATGCCGCCGGTGCCGGCCGCCGCGAACCGCCCGGGAGCCGCGCAATGAAGCCGCGCGCGGTCGTCTTCGCGTATCACAACGTCGGCGTGCGGTGCCTGCAGGTGCTGCTCGCGCGCGGCGTCGACGTCGCGCTGGTCGTCACGCACGAGGACAATCCGAACGAGAACATCTGGTTCGGCAGCGTCGCGTCCGTCGCGGCCGAGCACGGCATTCCGGTGCTCACGCCGGCCGACCCCGCCGATCCGGCGCTGCGCCGCGCGGTGTCCGACGCGCGGCCCGATTTCATCTTCTCGTTCTACTACCGGCACATGCTGCCGGTGGACCTGCTTGCGATCGCGCCGCGCGGCGCGTACAACATGCACGGTTCGCTGCTGCCGAAATACCGGGGTCGGGTACCGACCAACTGGGCCGTGCTGAACGGCGAGACCGAGACCGGCGCGACGCTGCACGAGATGGCCGCGAAGCCCGACGCGGGCGCGATCATCGGCCAGACGGCGGTGCCGATCCTGCCGGACGACACGGCCGCGCAGGTGTTCGACAAGGTCACGGTGGCCGCCGAGCAGACGCTGTGGCGCGTACTGCCCGCGCTGCTCGCGGGCGAGGCGCCGCACCTGCCGAACGATCTCGCGACCGGCAGCTACTACGGCGGGCGCAAGCCCGAGGACGGCCGCGTCGACTGGTCGAAGCCGGCCGCGCAGGTCTACAACCTGGTGCGCGCGGTCGCGCCCCCGTATCCGGGCGCGTTCACGGACGTCGACGGCGCGCGCTTCGTGATCGCGCGTGCGCGCCTTGCAGCGCCCGGCAGCGCGGCAGCGGCCGCCGCGGCGGATTTGCCGCCCGGCCTGCACGTAAGCGATAATGCGCTATTCGGCGTCTGCGGCGACAGCCGCGCCCTATCCATTCTCGAGCTCTGGCAGCAGCGCGACGGCAGCGAAACCGTCGTGACGCCCGCGGAATTCGCGCAGTTCATTCATTCTTCCCGTCATTCATGAAAGCAAAAAAAGTCCTGATCCTGGGTGTGAACGGCTTCATCGGCCATCACCTGTCGAAGCGCATTCTTGAAACCACCGATTGGGAAGTGTTCGGCATGGACATGCAGACCGACCGGCTGGGCGACCTCGTCAACCACGAGCGGATGCATTTCTTCGAAGGCGACATCACGATCAACAAGGAGTGGGTCGAGTATCACGTGAAGAAGTGCGACGTGATCCTGCCGCTCGTCGCGATCGCGACGCCGGCGACCTACGTCCAGCAGCCGCTGCGCGTGTTCGAGCTCGACTTCGAGGCGAACCTGCCGATCGTGCGCTCGGCCGTCAAGTACGGCAAGCACCTCGTGTTCCCGTCGACCTCCGAGGTCTACGGCATGTGCTCGGACGAGCAGTTCGACCCGGACGCGTCGGCGCTCACCTACGGCCCGATCAACAAGCCGCGCTGGATCTACGCGTGCTCGAAGCAGCTGATGGACCGCGTGATCTGGGGCTACGGGATGGAAGGCCTGAACTTCACGCTGTTCCGTCCGTTCAACTGGATCGGCCCGGGCCTCGACTCGATCTACACGCCGAAGGAAGGCAGCTCGCGCGTGGTCACGCAGTTCCTCGGCCACATCGTGCGCGGCGAGAACATCAGCCTCGTCGACGGCGGCTCGCAGAAGCGCGCGTTCACCGACATCGGCGACGGCATCAGCGCGCTGATGAAGATCATCGACAACACGGGCGGCGTCGCGTCGGGCAAGATCTACAACATCGGGAATCCGAAGAACAACTTCTCGGTTCGCGAACTCGCGCACAAGATGCTCGAACTGGCCGCGGAATTCCCCGAGTACGCGGATTCGGCCAAGCAGGTGAAGCTCGTCGAAACGACGTCCGGCGCCTACTACGGCAACGGCTACCAGGACGTGCAGAACCGCGTGCCGAAGATCGACAACACGATGCAGGAACTCGGCTGGGCGCCGCAGGCGACGTTCGACGACGCGCTGCGCAACATCTTCGAAGCGTATCGCGGCCACGTCGCCGACGCGCGCGCGCTCGTCGAACAGCAAGGCTGACCGGGACGTTCGCTTGGCTCGCATTGTCCTCAAGATCGACGTCGACACGCTGCGCGGCACGCGCGAAGGCGTGCCGAACCTTGCGCGCATCTTCGACCGCTTCAACGCGCGCGCGACCTTCCTCTTCAGCCTCGGGCCGGATCACACCGGCTGGGCGCTGCGGCGCGTGTTTCGCCCGGGCTTCCTGAAGAAGGTGTCGCGCACGTCGGTGGTCGAACACTACGGCGTGAAGCAGCTGATGTACGGCGTGCTGCTGCCCGGCCCCGACATCGGCCGTCGCGCGATCGCCGACATGCGCGCGATTCACGAGGCCGGCTTCGAATGCGGGATCCACACGTGGGATCACGTGGTCTGGCAGGACAACGTGCGTGCACGCGATCGCGACTGGACCGCCCGTGAAATGCAGAAGAGTCACGCGCGCTTCGTCGAGATCTTCGGCGCGCCGCCCGTCACGCACGGCGCGGCCGGCTGGCAGATGAACGACGCCGCGTTCGAGCAGATCGACGCATGGGGAATGCGCTACGCATCCGACGGTCGCGGCCATTCGCCGTACCTGCCCGTCGTCGGCGGCCGCACGCTGTCGCACGTGCAGATGCCGACCACGCTGCCGACGCTCGACGAAGTGCTCGGCGTCGACGGCATCGACACGCACAACGTCGCCGCGCACATCCTCAAGTTCACCGAAACCAATCCGCACGACCAGGTATTCACGCTGCATGCGGAGCTGGAAGGCCAGAAGCTCGCGCCGGTGTTCGAGCAACTGCTCGCCGGCTGGCGCGCGCAAGGCCATACGTTCGCGACGATGGGCGACTACCACGCGACGCTGGACCGCGACTCGCTGCCATCGTACCCTGTCGCGTGGGGCGAAATCCCCGGCCGCTCCGGCGAACTGGTCGTCCAGCCCGACTGAATTCGCGCGAGCCGGCGTCGTCGCCCCGCCCTTGCGGCGCGCTGCCGCGACGCCCCGCCGAACCGCGCCGCCGCAGCGGCGCCATTCCATAACAACAGGAGAAGCACGTGTCCGTCGAAGTTGACCGTCAAGTTCCCGATTTCACCGCACCGGCCACGGGCGGCGACATTTCGCTGTCCGGCCTGAAGGGCAAGAAGCTCGTGCTGTACTTCTATCCGAAGGACAACACGCCGGGCTGCACGACCGAAGGGCTGCAGTTCCGCGATCTCTATCCGAAGTTCAAGAAAGCCGGTGCGGAAGTCATCGGCGTGTCGCGCGACAGCCTCCGCTCGCACGACAATTTCAAGGCCAAGCTCGAACTGCCGTTCCCGCTGATCTCCGATGCCGACGAAGCGCTGTGCGCGTTGTTCGATGTCATCAAGATGAAGAAAATGTATGGCAAGGAAGTGCGCGGAATCGAGCGCTCGACGTTCCTGATCGACGCCGACGGCGTGCTCCGACAGGCATGGCGCGGCATCAAGGTACCGGGTCACGTGGACGACGTGCTAAAGGCTGTACAAGCGCTTTGAGGCGCGTTATATTGGGCCGCAATGAATGCCAGTTCGCCCCATATTTCTCGTAGCTGCGCCGGTGCCTGTTGCAATGCTTCACGGCACCTGACGCGCATCACGACGGCATCAGCCGAGCCGCATGTCCCTGTCGACGGGGCAGCGGCTTTTTTTATGGAACGCGCGCCGGCCCGCCCCGGTCCGGCCTTTACCGCATCGAGGAGCTGATCGACACTTAGGCGAACCGGCTAGACGAAATTCCTGTGCGCCACCGCGCGCAAACTGCATGCGTCTACGTCACGCAGGATGCGATCAGCGGCGCACGCCATGCGACACGATTCCTCCCGAGGGACACCATGCCTTTGCCTACTCCCCCCAGCAAGCTCGGCAGCCTCCTGCCGCCCGACGAATACAAGGCGAAAGCGCGGCCCGCGAAAGCCGCGAAGAAATCCGCCGAAGGGGACGCATCCACAGCCGGTGACTATGGTCCGGCCAGCGTGGCCCAACCGATGATCGAAGCCGCGAACACGGCCGCGCCGCTGCGCGCCGTCGCGTCTTCGGCGCCCGAGGCCGCAAGCGCCCCCGCGCGCGGCCGCAAGACGAGGCAGACGGCCGCGCTGCTGCAGCCGCTGCAGACGCCCGCCGAACCGGCGGCACCGGTCGTCGCACGCAACGACAAGCCGGCCGCCGACAAACCGGCCGCCGCGCCCGCGCGCGATGCCGGCGCCGCGACGAAGTCGCGCAGCCGCAAGCCCGCCGAAGCCGAACTGCAGAAGCTGTTCGTGCTCGACACCAACGTGCTGATGCACGACCCGAGCAGCCTCTTCCGCTTCGAGGAACACGACGTCTATCTGCCGATGATGACGCTCGAGGAACTCGACAACCACAAGAAGGGGATGTCCGAAGTCGCGCGTAACGCCCGCCAGGTCAGCCGTACGCTCGACGCGCTCGTCGCCGACGGCGGCCCGATCTCGGCCGGCATTCCGCTGTCGCGCCTCGGCAGCCGCGACGCGCTCGGCCGCCTGTACTTCCAGACGAAGCTCGCCGACATCGCGCCCATCGAAGGCCTGCCCGAAGGCAAGGCCGACAACCAGATCCTCGGCGTCGTGCGCGCGCTGCAGCGCGACCGGCCCGATCGCCAGGTCGTGCTGGTGTCGAAAGACATCAACATGCGGATCAAGGCGCACGCACTCGGCCTGCCCGCGGAAGACTACTTCAACGACCAGGTGCTCGAGGATTCGGATCTCCTGTACAACGGCGTGCGCGAGCTGCCGCAGGATTTCTGGACCAAGCATGCGAAAGGCATGGAGAGCTGGCAGGACACGAAGACGGGCACCACGTACTACCGCGTGACGGGCCCGCTCGTCGCGTCGATGCTCGTCAACGAGTTCGTCTATCTCGAGCCGCAGAACGGCGAGCCGACGTTTCATGCGATCGTCCGCGAGCTGAACGGCAAGACGGCGCTGCTGCAGACGCTGCGCGACTACAGCCACCACAAGAACAACGTGTGGGGCATCACCGCGCGCAATCGCGAGCAGAATTTCGCGCTGAACCTGCTGATGAACCCCGAGATCGATTTCGTCACGCTGCTCGGCCAGGCCGGCACCGGCAAGACGCTCGTCGCGCTCGCGGCCGGCCTCGCGCAGGTGCTCGACGACAAGCGCTACAACGAAATCATCGTGACGCGCGCGACCGTGCCCGTCGGCGAGGACATCGGTTTCCTGCCCGGCACCGAGGAAGAGAAGATGCAGCCGTGGATGGGCGCATTCGACGACAACCTCGAGGTGCTGCAGAAGACCGACGACGCGGCCGGCGAATGGGGCCGTGCGGCGACGCAGGAGCTGATCCGCTCGCGCCTGAAGGTGAAGAGCATGAACTTCATGCGCGGCCGCACGTTCGTCGACAAGTACCTGATCATCGACGAGGCGCAGAACCTGACGCCGAAGCAGATGAAGACGCTCGTCACGCGCGCGGGCCCCGGCACGAAGATCGTGTGCCTCGGCAACATCGCGCAGATCGACACGCCCTACCTGACCGAAGGCAGCTCGGGCCTGACCTACGTCGTCGACCGCTTCAAGGGCTGGGGCCACAGCGGCCACGTGACCCTCGCGCGCGGCGAACGCTCGCGGCTCGCCGACTACGCGTCGGACATTTTGTAACGCGCAGGCCGGCCTCTCGGCCGGGCTTTCGACGCCCACGCGGCGCCCCGTTTTTTGGGGCGCCGTTTTTATTTGGGGTCGAAGAGAAAAGTAACGCTTTGTCACGCAACAATGCAGTTTACGCGCGAAACTTCAAGTAAATTCTCAAGAATGGTTGCTTAAGCCCCGTCGGAGCGTCTACCATCGGGTCTGTCTGTTGTCATACGATTCGCGAGCGCGTCGCGCTCGCCCGCCTTGCCATGCTTCGAATCTGGGTTCCCGTCGCCGTCGTCTCCCTGCTTGCGGCCTGCTCCAGCGTGCCGCCGCAGTCGGCATCGCGTTCCGCGTCGGGCATGAAGATCACGACGCCGCGTGCGTTCCCGGCGCCCGCCAATTTCCCGAAATTCGTCGACCACAGCGTCGGTCAGGAAGAAATCTCGATCCAGGCGATGAGCCTCGTCGGCGTCCCGTATCGCTGGGGCGGCAACACGCCGACGAGCGGCTTCGACTGCAGCGGGCTCGTGCGCTACGTGATCGGCCGCGCGGCCGACGTGAACCTGCCGCGCACGACCGCCGACATGAGCGGTCGCGGCGTGTCGATCGAGCCCGACGAGATCGCGCCGGGCGACCTGATTTTCTTCAACACGACCGGACGGCCGCATTCGCACGTCGGCATCTATGTCGGCAAGCTGCGCTTCGTCAATGCGCCGTCGACGGGCGGCACCGTGCGGCTCGACTATCTGACGAACCCGTACTGGGCCAAGCGATTCGACGGCATTCGCCGCGTCGCGCCGCCGCGCTCGGCCCCGACGCCGTTCGATGCGCCGACCTACGAGGCCAAGCGCGACGAGCCGCGCAATCCGCCGACGGTCGCGGCTGCTCCGGTGGTCGTGACGGCTGCCGCCGCGTCGCGGCAGCCTGCGACTGCGTCGTCGCAAGCGAGAGCGGCGCAGGCACCGGCTCCCGCTCCGACCGTTCCGAGCACGCCGGTCGTGACGGCTGCCGCAGTTGCACCGGCAGCCCAGGCCGCCGACCCGTACGAGCCGCCGCCACCGCGGATGCAGGTGGCCCGGCAGCAGGCCACGTCGGTAAATGACGATGCGGCCGCGACGACGGCCAACGCCGCACCGGCCGCGCCGGCGGAAGTCGGCACGCAGATTCCGACGACCGCGCTGACGGCCGCCCAGGCCGCCGCGTTCGATGCCGAACCGCCGCCCGCCGCCGCGTCGGCGCCCCCACGCAATATCGAGCCCGCGCCCGTGCAGGTATGGCGTGCGTCGACGCAATCCGCGCCCGTCAGTCCGCGCACGAGTACGGCTGACGATCCGATCGCGCGATTCGCGAACGGCAGTTACTGACCGCTCGTTCTTGCCGAGCGGCGGTGACGTCGAAGGTATTGTCGGCCGCCCCACCCGCGCCGCAGCACGCTTTGGCCACCCCAAAAGAAATGCGCCGCAGCCTTTCGGCTTGCGGCGCATTTTTCATGTCGATCCGGGCGTGTCGGCGATCAGAAGATCTGATGCCCGAGCCACCACCCGCCGGCCGCAAACAGCGCGGCTGCCGGCAGCGTCAGCACCCACGCCCACACGATGTTGCCGGCGACGCCCCAGCGCACGGCCGACAACTTCTGCGTGGCGCCGACACCGACGATCGCGCCGGTAATCGTGTGCGTGGTCGACACCGGAATGCCGAGGAACGACGCGACGAACAGCGTGATCGCGCCACCGCTTTCCGCACAGAAACCGCCGACCGGCTTGAGTTTCGTGATCTTCTGGCCCATCGTGCGCACGATGCGCCAGCCGCCGAACAGCGTGCCGAGGCCCATCGACAGGTAGCACGCGCCGATCACCCACGCCGGCGGCGCATCGGCGGTCGCCGACGCGTAGCCGCTCGCGATCAGCAGCATCCAGATGATACCGATCGTCTTCTGTGCGTCGTTGCCGCCGTGGCCCAGGCTGTACAGGCCGGCCGACAGCAACTGCAGCCGGCGGAAGCGCCGGTCGACCTTGCTGGGCGCGGTACGGAAATACAGCCACGACACGCCGAGCATGAACAGCGAACCGAGGATGAACCCGAGCAGCGGCGAAATGAAGATGAACGCGATCGTCTTCAGCAGACCGTCGACGTTCAGCGCACCCCAGCCGGACTTCGCGAGCGCCGCGCCGACGAGGCCGCCGATCAGCGCGTGCGACGAACTCGACGGAATCCCGTAATACCACGTGATCACGTTCCAGCCGATCGCACCGACCAGCGCGCCGAACACGACGTAATGGTCGACGATCTCGGGATCGATCGTGCCTTTACCGACGGTCTGCGCGACTTTCAGGTGGAAGATGAAATACGCGATCACGTTGAACGCGGCCGCGAACACCACGGCCTGCTGGGGCTTCAGCACGCCGGTCGACACGACGGTGGCGATCGAGTTCGCCGCGTCGTGAAAG
Organism: Burkholderia sp. AcTa6-5; assembly: GCF_017815075.1. NCBI lineage: Bacteria > Pseudomonadati > Pseudomonadota > Betaproteobacteria > Burkholderiales > Burkholderiaceae > Burkholderia > Burkholderia sp. AcTa6-5. The sequence continues at coordinate 87,034 of NZ_JAGIQE010000010.1, forward strand.
CCGTTCATGAAGTCGAATACGAGCGCGACGAGCACCAGCGTCGCGACCATCCATAGGGCGAGTTGTATCGAATGCATCGTGGTCCGCTCAGGCGTTTTCCAGCACGATGCCTTCGATGATGTTCGCGACGTCCTCGCACTTGTCGGTGATCTCTTCGAGCAGCTCGTAGATCGCCTTCAGCTTGATGAGCGTCTTCACGTCGTCTTCCTCGCGGAACAGCTTCGACATCGCCGCGCGCAGCACGCGGTCGGCCTCCGACTCCCAGCGGTCGATTTCCTCGCATTGCTTGAGGATCTGTGCCGACTGCTTCATGTCGGACAGCAAGCCGACGGCCTGCTGCACGTGTTGCGCCGACTGCGTGACGATGTGCGCGAGCTGGCTCGCCTCGGACGTGACGGACTGCACGTCGTACAGCGACACGGCCGTCGCGACGTCCTCCATCAGGTCGAGGATGTCGTCCATCGTCGTGATCAGCTTGTGGATCTCGTCGCGATCGAGCGGCGTGATGAAGGTCTTGTGCAGCAGATCGATCGCCTCGTGCGTGAGCTTGTCGGCGGCCTTCTCGGCGATTTGCACGTTTTGCTTGTGAATCTCGGCGTCGGCGAGATTGTCGATCAGCAGTTCGAGTTCGCGGCCACCGGAAACGATGTGCTTCGCGTGCGCGTTGAAGAGTTCAAAGAACTTGCCCTCGGTGGGCATGAATCGACCGAACATGGGATTCCTGAGAGATTGTCAAACTACTGTCACGAAAACGGGCGACATTGTACCGGTTTCGGTCCCGACGCGACGTGCGCATATGCGCACGCCGGGATTGGATACAACAATTGGCGAAATAGGTGTTTACAACCGGCTTTACTCGCCGTAGAAGGTCTGCGCCCCGGCAAAATTGTCGAACTTCGTGTATTGCCCCAGGAACGTGAGCCGAACAGGGCCGATCGGGCCGTTACGCTGCTTGCCGATGATGATTTCGGCCGTCCCCTTGTCGGGGCTGTCCGGATTGTAGACCTCATCGCGATAAATGAACAGGATCACGTCCGCGTCCTGTTCGATTGCGCCCGATTCGCGCAAATCCGACATCACCGGACGCTTGTTCGGGCGCTGTTCGAGGCCGCGGTTCAGCTGCGACAGCGCGATCACCGGCACGTCGAGCTCCTTCGCGAGACTCTTCAGCGAACGCGAGATTTCCGAAATTTCGGTCGCGCGGTTCTCGCCCTGCGACGAACCCGACATCAGCTGCAGGTAGTCGACGATGATCAGCCCGAGCTTGCCGCACTGACGTGCGAGGCGCCGCGCGCGCGAGCGCAGCTCCATCGGGTTCAAGCCGCCCGTCTCGTCGATGAAGAGCTGCGCCTCGCTCATCTTCTGCACCGCGTGCGTCAGCTTCGGCCAGTCCTCGTCCGTCAGGCGGCCGGTACGCATCCGGTGCTGGTCGAGCCGGCCGATCGAGCCGAGCATACGCATCACGAGCTGGGTGCCCGGCATTTCCATCGAGAACACCGCGACCGGCAACCCGTACTCGACCGCGACGTATTCGCCGATGTTCATCGAGAAGGCCGTGTTGTGCGTGACAACATAATCGTCGGTCACGTACAGCCGAGACGGATGCGAAATCGAGATGCACTGCGTGGCGGTCCGGCGCGACGGCTCGATACCCATAATTACCGGCAGCTTGCGGCGCGTCCGCCCGGCCATTAGCCGCTCGCGCTTGCCCTCGAACAGGAACAGGCTTTGCGGATCCGGGTGACTGATCGTGCAAATATAAGCCGTCGCACCGGCCTTGCGTTCGCCGTCGACCGTGAAGCTCGTCGCCTTTTCGGCAACCTGGCACCACGCGCCGAGCGAACGCGCCAGTTCGCGCACGTCGCTCGCCAACTGCGCACTGGCGGTCGAATAGCGCACCGTACCCCACGATTCGACCCAGCCGTCCGTGTCGAGCAACCCGCGCAACACATCCAGCCGCGCGTCCTTGTCCGCATCGAGGTAGAGACGCGGGATGAACTTGTCGTAACTCGTCCTCCCCCACACACCGAGTTGCTCGAGCGCAGCCTTGAGCGGGTTGGCGGACGGCCGGGCCACGGTGGCCGTCGACGGCCGGCGCTTGATGCGCCAGTCGTACTGGCCCGCGTATTCAAGTTCGAGCGACGCGTCGACACGCTCGCGCATCCGGTTCAACGTCTCCTCGGCCTTCACGCTGAAACGCACGGCGGTCCCGCCGAGCGCACCGTCGCCCAGCAGCGCGCCGAGTACCCATGGGTCAACCGGCAGCGCCTCGCGATGACCAAACTCGCCGCTCGGCATGTCGATCCACAACCGGTTCCGGTAGCGTTCGCGCGTCAGCAACGTGCGAATCTCCGCGGTCGACAGCACACGGGGCTTTTCCCACTCGCGGAAATGGACGCACCACAGGTGCTCGTCGCAGCATTCGGCCGAACGCCCATCCGAAAAGCGGACCCGATACACCTGGCGTTCGCCCTGCGGGTAGATGCCGGTCACGATCGATGGAGCCCCGTCGACCGAAGCAAGTGCATCACCGACCGCCAGCCCGCCCATCGGCTTCCAGCCCGTCAACGTCCTGACGCGCGCATCGAGCGGCTGCGCCTTACCCATCGACGGGCGCCCCGCCACGATGATCAGCTCGCCGCCATGCATCCCCGACGTCATCCGGTCGAGGTCGACGAAGCCGGTCGGCGTGCCGGTGACGTCGCTCGGGTTCGCGGTGTGGTACAGCGTGTCGATGCGCTCGACCACCTGCGTGAGCAGCGGGCCGATCTCGAGGAAGCCCTGGTTGCCGCGCGCGCCCTCTTCGGCGATCGAGAACACCTTCGATTCGGCCTCGTCGAGCAGCTGGCGGACTTCCTTGCCCTGCGGATTGAATGCGTCGGCCGAGATCTCGTCGGCGACCGACACGAGCCGGCGCAGCACCGCGCGGTCGCGCACGATTTCCGCATAGCGGCGGATGTTCGCCGCGCTCGGCGTGTTCTGCGCGAGGGCGTTCAGGTACGCGAGCCCGCCGACGTCGTCGGCCTTGCCGGACGTGGTCAGCGCTTCGTACACGGTCACGACGTCGGCCGGGCGCGTCGACGCGATCAGGCGGCCGATGTGCTCGTAGATGATCCGGTGGTCGTAGCGGTAGAAGTCGCCCTGCGACAGGAAGTCGGCAATCCGGTCCCATGCCGCGTTGTCGAGCAACAGGCCGCCGAGCACCGACTGCTCGGCTTCCACCGAATGCGGCGGGACTTTCAGCGATTCGATTTGGGGATCTTGCGGCGCGTTCATGAGTTGGGATTATCGCGAATAGATGGCGGCAGCGCTACCACCGCTTGCCGGCGAGCAGGCAATAAAAAAGGCAGGCCCCGGTTACCCGGGCGCCTGCCCTTGTCCGGACGGCGGAAGCCGCCCGGCAAGCTTGCGTCTACGCTTACGCGTGGTCGCCGATCACGTTGATCGTGACGTCGACGACGACGTCCGTATGCAGCGCGACTTGCACGTTGTGCTCGCCGATCATCTTCAGCGGGCCTTCCGGCATGCGAACTTGCAGCTTCTCGACTTCGTAGCCGGCCTTCTTCAGCAGTTCCGCGACGTCGCCGTTCGTGACCGAGCCGAACAGACGGCCGTCGACGCCCGACTTCTGCGTGATTTCGAACGACTGGCCGTTCAGCTTCTCGCCGACTGCCTGCGATGCCGCCAGCTTTTCAGCGGCGATCTTTTCGAGTTCAGCACGGCGCACTTCGAATTCGGCGATCGCTTCCTTCGTTGCACGGCGAGCCTTGCGGTTCGGGATCAGGAAGTTGCGAGCGTAACCGTCCTTGACCTTGACGATGTCGCCGAGGTTGCCCAGATTGGCGACTTTTTCCAACAGAATGATTTGCATTCGAATTCTCCTTATTGCGTCGCCTGATTACGCCTTGTGCTGATCGGTGTACGGCAGCAGCGCGAGGAAACGCGCACGCTTGATTGCCGTATCCAGCTGACGCTGATAGTGGGCCTTCGTACCCGTCAGGCGAGCCGGCGTGATCTTGCCGTTTTCGCCGATGAAGTCCTTCAGCGTTTCCGTGTCCTTGTAGTCGATCTGCTCGACGCCGGCAGCCGTGAAACGGCAGAACTTCTTGCGCTTGAAGAGCGGGTTTTGTTGCTGACGACGCTTGTCGAATTTCTTACCAGTCGGGCGGGCCATGATTTCAGTCCTTTCCTGTGTCCTGCAATGCAGTGATGTGAAACACCAAGGTTCTCGCGTTGCGGCTTTTCTTGGCCAGGAAGCCCGTGAACAGCGTTTCGACGCCCATTTCACGACTTTCCAGCTTGCCGCTCGCCTCACCGGCCGCCACCGCCTCGATCGTCATTTCGACCTGACGGGGAATGCCTGCTTCGACGACTTCCGTGCGGTGATGCAACGTGGCGCTTGCGATCGGAACACCGGCCGGCGTATATCGCACCGGTGCGCGTTCGACGACGCTCGCCGTCAATTGCAACCTGTTCACGTGAGTGGCACGCTCCTTGATGGCTTAATAAGTGACGAACTTAAGCCTGCGCTTCGGCCGGCTGAGCGGCAGCCGCCTTCTTGGCTTCTTCGCGCTGAACTTCCTTCATCATCGGCGACGGGCCGGTTTCGGCCTTCTTCATCTTGACGATGAGGTGACGCAGCACGGCGTCGTTGAACTTGAACGCGTGTTCGAGTTCGTCGAGCGTCGTCTGGTCGCACTCGATGTTCATGCAGACGTAGTGAGCCTTCGCGAGTTTCTCGATCATGTAGGCCAGCTGGCGACGGCCCCAGTCTTCGACACGGTGGATCTGGCCGCCGTGCGACGTGATCGTGGACTTGTAGCGCTCGATCATCGCGGGCACTTGCTCGCTTTGATCCGGGTGCACGATGAATACGATTTCGTAATGACGCATACACACTCCTTGTGGATTAAAGCCACCCGGGCGTCTGAACCGGTGTGGCAAGTGAGAAGCCGAAGATTCTAACCCGGTTACGGGGCGCATGCAAGGCCAATCGACGATTCGCCGACTGATTCGGCCGTGTTTTCAAAGACTTGAACGGGTATGCGGGCCCGCGAGCGCCCTTCGCCCTTTCGCGGCCGGGGTCGGAACAAGAGTGCGCCCCCCATAACGGCATGGTCATTCGCCGTGCGCGCCGGCCAGCCGCGCGTCGAGCGCCGTTCGGAACGCCGCGAGCGCCGACGGCTCGGCGTCGGTCACCGCCCACCACGTCATGCCGGCCGCGTTCCAGCGGTCCAGCGCATAGCCCTGCGACACGGTCGCGTACGGGGCCGCCGGCCGTTCGCCGGCCGGCTGCACGTAGACGTCGACCACGTGCTGCCGGTGGCGGTAGACGAGCACTGCGACGCGACGCCGCCCGACGTAGTCGAGCCGGCCGCCGACCAGCGCGAAACCGTCCGTGGCGAGATTCTCGACCGGCGGCGCATAGTCGAGCCGGCCGTTGAACCACGGCTTGACCGTGTGCTGGTCGGTCGAGATCACGTCGATGTCGCGCGCCGACAGGTCGGCCCGCACGTGGCTCGCGACCAGTTCGTCGACCGTGCGGTCGGTGTCCGCGTGGCGGGCGGACCACGCCACGCCGCCCGCCGCCGCGACCGCCATCAGCAGCGCGACGCCCCAGCCGAGGCCCGGCCACGCGGCCACGCGCGACCCGGCGCCTGTGCCGGCCGACCCGGCCCGCCCGGTCAGCCAGGCGAACCAGTCGCGTCCGCGCGGCCGCCGGGGCGGCGCTGACTGCCGTTCAGGCCGGGGCGCGGCCCGCGACGGCTCATGGGCCGGCGCGTCGGCCGCGGCCGGCAGGCTCGCGAGGATACTCGCCCGCAGCGCGTCCGGCGCACGGTGATAATCGGCCTGCCGCACCGCCTGCACCAGCGTGACGATCCGTGCGCGTTCGCGGCGGCATGCGTCGCACCCTTCGACATGCTGCTGGACCCGCAACGCATCGGGCGCCGACAGCTCGCGGTCGACGTCCGCGTCCAGCAACGCTCGCGCTTCGTTACAGTCCATCGATCGCCTCCGATGCGGTTCCGCCAGCCGGCGCACGGCCCGGCCGGCCTTCGGTCGCCGGCGCCTGTGCCTCGCCCAGCAGCGCGGCAAGCTTGCGCCGGCCGCGCGCGAGCCGCGACATCACCGTGCCGACCGGCACGTCCGCGATCGCCGCGATCTCGCGATAGCTCAGGTCCTCCATCTCGCGCAGCACGAGCACCTCGCGGTATTCCGGCGGCAGCTTCGCGAGCGCCGCGTTCACGAGCCGCACGTTCTCGCCGCGCAGCAACTGCGCGAGCGGGTCCTCCGTCGCCGGCTGCCAGTCGTCGGGCACGTCGGCATCGTCCAGCGTGTCGGGCAGCGCGACCTCGTGCGCCTGCGTGCGCCGCCGCCACTCGGTGTACCAGGTGTGGCGCACGATCGTCAGCAGCCACGGCCGCGCGTTGTCGCCGCGACACGAGTCGACGAAGCGCAGCGCGCGCATGCACGCGTCCTGCACGACGTCGTCCGCGTCGCCGGCGCTGCCGCTCAGCCAGCGCGCGAGGTTGTACGCGGCGTCGAGATGCGGCAGCACGAGCGCGCGAAACCGCTCGCCGCGCGCGAGCGCATCGTCCACCGCCCGCTCATCGACCGCCTGTCCGGCTTGCCCCACATGGCCTCCCTGGTCCCGGCGGCCGACGCCGCGCCCGTTCCGCGCACGGCGCGCGGACAGACCGGCAACGTGCGCGCTCGATGACCTTACCGCTGCTGCGTCGAGTTTATTCCCGCGCCGCGCGCATGAAGCGTAAAAAATCGCCGGACGGCCGGGCAGCCCGCCCCGTTACGGCGTGGTGCTCCAGTAACCGGGGCGCGCATACGCTTCGCGCAGGTAGTCGATGAAATAGCGCACGCGCGCCGGCACGTAGCGCTGCTGCGGGTAGACCGCGAGGATGTCGTAGTCGGGCAGCGCGTACTCGTCGAGCACGGTCTCGAGTTCGCCCGTTTCGAGCTGCGCGGCGATTTCCCACGTCGAGCGCCAGCCGAGCCCGAGCCCTTCGGCCACCCAGCGATGCAGCAGCTCGCCGTCGTTGCAGTCGAGATTGCCGGTCACGCGCATCGTCGCGATCTTGCCGTGGCGCTGGAAATACCAGCCGCGGTTCTGCCCGCCCTGCAGGTTGAAGGCCAGGCAGTTGTGCTTCAGCAGGTCATCGAGCGATTTCGGCCGGCCGTGCTGGCGGAAATACCCGGGCGTGCCGCACACCACGCGCCGGTTCGACGCGAGCTTCACCGCGACGAAGTTCGGATCGACCGCGCCGCCGATCCGGATCGACAGGTCATAGCCCTCGCGCACGAGATCGACGACGCGGTCGGTCAGGTTGAACGACAGCTGCATTTCCGGCTTGTCGGCGAGAAAACCCGGCGCGTGCGGCGCGACGTGCTTGCGGCCGAACGCGGCCGGCGCCGACACGATCAGGTGTCCGCTGACCGCGCGCCGCCCGGCGGCCAGCTCGTTCTCGGCCTGATCCCATTCGGACAGCAGCCCACGGCAGCGCTCGAGGAACGCGGCGCCCTCCTCGCTGACCACCAGCCGCCGCGTCGAGCGGTACATCAGCTTCACGCCGAGGCGCTTCTCCAGCGCGTCGATCCGCCGCCCGAGCACCACCGGCGACACGCCCTCCTCGAGCGCGGCCGCCGCGAGGCTGCCGGCATCGGCCACCCGCACGAACGTCTCGATCTGCTTGAAACGATCCATCTGCTGTCTCCGTCCCGGCTCCGACACCGGCGGGAAGCCCCGTCCGGCCGTCATTCCATACTTTTAGTTTCGAAATAAGCGACTTCGGCTGATCTTATCAAACCTTTCGTGCATCCCTAAAGTGTCCTCAACAGACCGATTCGCAAGATCCCACTATCCAAGGAGACATTCATGGCCAAGATGAGAGCCGTCGACGCAGCCGTACTCGTGCTCGAGAAGGAAGGCATCCAGACCGCGTTCGGCGTGCCGGGCGCCGCGATCAACCCGTTCTACTCGGCCATGCGCAAGTCGGGCGGCATCAGCCACGTGCTGGCGCGCCACGTCGAAGGCGCATCGCACATGGCCGAAGGCTTCACGCGGGCGGCGCCGGGCAACATCGGCGTGTGCATCGGCACGTCGGGCCCCGCCGGCACCGACATGATCACCGGCCTCTACTCCGCATCGGCCGACTCGATTCCGATCCTCGCGATCACCGGCCAGGCGCCGCGCGCGCGTCTCTACAAGGAAGATTTCCAGGCCGTTGACATCGAATCGATCGCGAAGCCGGTCACGAAGTGGGCGGTCACCGTGCGCGAACCGGCGCTCGTGCCGCGCGTGTTCCAGCAGGCATTCCACCTGATGCGCTCGGGCCGTCCGGGCCCGGTGCTGGTCGACCTGCCGATCGACGTGCAGCTCGCCGAAATCGAATTCGACATCGACACGTACGAACCGCTGCCGGTCTACAAGCCCGCGGCCACCCGCGCGCAGATCGAGAAGGCGCTCGCGATGCTCAACGACGCGGACAAGCCGCTGATCGTGTCGGGTGGCGGCGTGCTGAACGCGGCGGCCGAAGACCTGCTCGTGCAGTTCGCGGAAACAATCGGCGTGCCGGTGATCCCGACGCTGATGTCGTGGGGCGCGATTGCCGACGACCACCCGCTGATGGCCGGCATGGTCGGCCTGCAGACGTCGCACCGCTACGGCAACGCGACGCTGCTCGCGTCCGACTTCGTGCTCGGCATCGGCAACCGCTGGGCGAACCGCCACACGGGCAGCGTCGAGGTCTACACGAAGGGCCGCAAGTTCGTGCACGTCGACATCGAGCCGACGCAGATCGGCCGCGTGTTCGGCCCGGATCTCGGCATCGTGTCCGACGCGAAGGCCGCCCTCGAGCTGTTCGTCGCGGTCGCGCAGGAATGGAAGGCCGCCGGCAAGCTGAAGGATCGCAGCGCGTGGGTCGCCGACTGCCAGGCACGCAAGCGCACGCTGCAGCGCAAGACGCACTTCGACAACGTGCCGGTCAAGCCGCAGCGCGTGTACGAAGAGATGAACAAGGTGTTCGGTCGCGATACCTGCTACGTCAGCACGATCGGCCTGTCGCAGATCGCCGCCGCGCAGTTCCTGCACGTGTTCAAGGCGCGCAACTGGATCAACTGCGGCCAGGCCGGCCCGCTCGGCTGGACGATCCCCGCCGCGCTCGGCGTGCGTGCGGCCGACCCGAGCCGCCCGATCGTCGCGCTCTCCGGCGACTACGACTTCCAGTTCATGATCGAGGAGCTCGCCGCCGGTGCGCAATTCAAGCTGCCGTACGTGCACGTCGTCGTGAACAACTCGTACCTCGGGCTGATCCGCCAGGCGCAGCGCGCGTTCGACATGGACTACTGCGTGCAGCTCGCGTTCGACAACGTGAACGCGCCGGAACTGAACGGGTATGGCGTCGACCACGTGGCCGTCGCGGAAGGCCTCGGCTGCAAGGCGCTGCGCGTGTTCAAGCCGGAAGAGATCGAGCCGGCGCTGCGCCAGGCGCAAACGCTCGCGGAAGAGTTCAGCGTGCCGGTGGTCGTCGAGGTGATCCTCGAACGCGTGACGAACATCTCGATGGGCACCGAAATCGACGCGATCAACGAATTCGAGGATCTCGCCGATAAGGCCGAGCACGCGCCGACCGCGATCTCGATGCTCGACTGAACCGCACGACATTTTTGACCGACCGAAGAGGCTTAGCTCATGCCGAAGTTTGCTGCAAACCTGACCATGCTGTTCAACGAAGTGCCGTTCCTCGACCGTTTCAAGGCGGCCGCGGACGCGGGTTTCGACGCCGTCGAGTTCCTGTTCCCGTACCCGTACGCGAAAGAAGAACTCGCCGAGCAGCTCGAGTCGCACCGCCTGCGCCTCGTGCTGCACAACCTGCCCGCCGGCAACTGGGATCAGGGCGAGCGCGGCATCGCGTGCCTGCCCGATCGCGTCGGCGAGTTCCAGGAAGGGGTCGGCCGTGCGATCGGCTACGCGAAGGCGCTGAAGGTGCCGCAGCTGAACTGCCTGGTCGGCATTCCGTCGGCGAGCACCGCGCGCGACAAGACTTTCGTGACGATCGTCGACAACCTGCGCTTCGCGGCCGATGCGCTCAAGCGCGAAGGCATCCGCCTGCTCGTCGAGCCGTGCAACCGCTTCGACATCCCGGGCTTCGCGCTGAACCGCTCGTCGGAAGGGCTCGACGTGATCCGCGCGGTCGGCTCGGACAACCTGTTCCTGCAGTACGACATCTATCACATGCAGCGCATGGAAGGCGAACTGGCCGCGACGATCGAACGCAACCTCGCATCGATCGGCCACGTCCAGCTCGCGGACAACCCGGGCCGCAACGAGCCGGGCACCGGCGAGATCAACTATGCGTTCCTGTTCGCGCTGCTCGACCGGCTCGGCTATGCCGGCTACGTCGGCTGCGAATACAAGCCCCGCACCACCACGACGGAAGGCCTCGGCTGGCTGCAAAGCGTGGCCGGCTGCGCACCGGCCTCGGCGCGTCGCGCCGCCTGAGTCGCCCCCTTCCCGTTTTCAGCCCCAGAGGAGACTTTCACATGGCAATCATCGGTTTCATCGGCCTCGGCATCATGGGCGCGCACATGGCGCGCAACCTGCTCAAGGGCGATCACCAGCTCGTCGTGAACGGCGCGTTCCCGATTCCGGACGATCTGCGCGGCAGCGCGAAGGTCGTCGCGAACTCGACCGAAGTCGCGCAGCACGCGGACATCATCATCGCGATGGTGCCGGACACGCCCGACGTGCGTAACGTGCTGTTCGCCGACGACGGCGTCGCGAAGGGCCTGACGGCCGGCAAGCTCGTGATCGACATGAGCTCGATCTCGCCGCTCGACACGCAGGCATTCGCGAAGCAGATCAATGCGCTCGGCTGCGACTACCTCGACGCGCCGGTGTCCGGCGGCGAAGTCGGCGCACGCGAAGCGACGCTGACGATCATGGTCGGCGGGCCGGAAAAGGCGTTCGAGCGCGCGAAGCCGCTGTTCGAGAAGATGGGCAAGAACATCACGCTCGTCGGCGACAACGGCGCGGGTCAGACCTGCAAGGTCGCGAACCAGATCATCGTCGCGCTGAACATCGAGGCGGTCGGCGAAGCGCTGCTGTTCGCCGCCCGCTCGGGCGCCGATCCGGAGCGCGTGCGCCAGGCGTTGATGGGCGGCTTCGCCGCGTCGCGCATCCTCGAAGTGCACGGCGCGCGGATGACCAAGCGCACGTTCGATCCGGGCTTCCGCATCGAGCTGCACCAGAAGGACCTGAACCTCGCGCTCGACGGCGCACGCAAGCTCGGCCTCGCGCTGCCGCACACCGCGAGCGCGCAGCAGCTGTTCAGCGTATGCGCGTCGCACGGCGGCAAGGCGTGGGATCACTCGGCGCTCGTGCGCGCGCTGGAGATCATGTCGAACTTCGAGATCGGCCAGACGCCGGCCGCGTAACGCGGATGCAGCAACGCGCGTTTCGCTGCAATGGTGAAACGCGTGTCACGAACAGACGCGATCCGGTTACGGCCGGTCGCATCGATGCGCGACGCACGCGCGCATCACGGTGGGGCGCCCCGCCCTGCATCGCCAACGGCATGCGGGACGGGGCGAAAAACGCCGCTCTGGGCTGAGAGCGGCGTGGTGGGGTCCGCAGCGGCACCCGGCGGCGCCGGGGAAGCCTTGGTCGGTCAGACGTCGTCGTCGGGTGTCCGCCTGTCGGATTTCGCGTATTACATTTCTTTACGTTCGAGCGTGCGATTTTTCATGCATTCGTCGCGATGAACGCCTACACTTTCGCCACGCCTTTCGAGAAAACCGCCGCGCCTGCGCGCCCCTTCCGGGCCCGCACCCAGCGCGGTGTTTTTTTCGCCACTTCACGGCGCGTTTTCTTTTCAACCACCTAAGGAGTGCAACGATGGGTCTTCTTTCGTTTATCAAGGAGGCGGGCGAAAAACTGCTGGGTCACGCCGATGCACAGGCAGCGGAAGATCCGAATGCCGCGAACCAGACCGCGGCCGATGCGATCAAGAATTACATCAACTCGCAAGGTCTCGACACGTCGAACCTGACCGTCGCGTTCGACGGCGCCTCGCGCACCGTCACGCTGTCGGGCAGCGTCGCCGATCTCGACACGAAGGCGAAGGTCAAGGTCGCGGCCGGCAACGTGCAGGGTGTCGCGGGCGTCAACGACGACGATCTGCAGCCGGACGATCCGGAAGTGCGGTACCACGACGTGAAGCCGGGCGACACGCTGTCGGCGATCGCCAAGGAAGTGTACGGCGACGCGAACAAATATCCGGCGATCTTCGAGGCGAACAAGCCGATGCTGTCGAGCCCGGACCGGATCTACCCGGGCCAGAAGCTCGTGATTCCGCCGCAGTCCTGAGCATTCGCGCAGCACTGACGTAAAAATGGCAGGCTATTCATTGGCCTGCCATTTTTTTATGCTTTCTACGCGCCGCCCGAGCGGCGGCCATCGGTCACAGCGTGTCGAATACGCGTTGCAATGCGTCGCGATCGCGAATGCCGTTCGCGAGTGCGAGCATCAGCAGCACGCGCGCCTTGAACGGGTGCAGCGAGCCCGCGCTCACGAAACCGAGCGCATCGTCGCTCGCGGCGCCGTTGCGCATCACGTGCCCCGAACCGACGCGCGACGCACGGACCACGGCCACGCCCGCGTTCACCGCATCGGCGAGCGCCGTCTGCAGCGTCGCATGGATCGACCCGTTGCCGGTGCCCGCGACGACGAGGCCGCGCACGCCGGCCGCGACGAGCGCGTCGACGGCCGTGCGCGTCACGCCCGCATAGCTCGCGACGACTTCGACCGGCGGCCAGGTCGCGGCGATCGCCAGTTGCGCGTCGCGCGTGCGCGTGACCCGGCGGGCGAATTCGACGCGGCCGTCCTGCACCCAGCCGAGCGCACCGAGCTCCGGTGACTGGAACGCGTCGACCGCGTACGTGCTCGTCTTCACGACGTCGCGCGCGCCATGGATCCGGTTGTTGAACGCGACCAGCACGCCCTGCCCGCGCGCGGCCGGATGGGCGGCCACGGTCACCGCGTTCAACAGGTTCAGCGGGCCGTCGGACGACAGCGCAGTGGCCGGCCGCATCGCGGCCGTCAGCACGACCGGCTTGTCGCCCCGGACGACCAGATGCAGCCCGTACGCGGTTTCCTCGAGCGTATCGGTGCCGTGGGTGATCACGATGCCGTCGATGGCCGGATCGGCCATCAGCGCGTCGATCCGCGCGGCGAGCGTATTCCATAGCGGCAGCGCGAGATCCTTGCTGTCGATGCTGGCGACCTGCTCCGCGTCGATGCGTGCGACCGACGCGAGCGCCGGCACGGCGTCGACCAGAAAATTGACGCCGAGCGCGCCGGCCTGATAGCCGGCCGTGCTGGCCGCGTCGGGCGCGGCGCCGGCGATGGTGCCGCCGGTGGCGAGTACGGCGATGCGCGGCAGCGCCGCCGCGGACGAAGGGGATGCGGTGTTCGGTGTATTCATGGCCGCGATTGTAATGGCTCGCGCCCGGCATCCGGTAGGTCCGGCGCGAACGCGCGCTGCGCGCGCCCCGTGTCATGGTTTGTCCCGATCGCCGGCGCGTGCGCGCCGTCAACGGCCATGCCGCCCACCGCGTTATAGAAAGGCCGTTTTGGTGTTTTCACATTGATTTGCCATAATCGGAGCGCGCGGCGCGATGCGACCCTGTTCACGTCGCGCCGGGCTTCGTGACGGCGTCGATATAAAACGCAATTCACCCCATGGGAGTGTCGAAATGAAAATCCAATCGCTCGTAGCCGCAGTGCTTCTCGGCGGCATGCTGGCTTCCCCCGCATTCGCGGCGAACAGCCAGCAGGACAAGATGAAGGCCTGTAACACGCAGGCAGCCGGCAAGACGGGCGATGAACGCAAGGCGTTCATGAAGGACTGCCTGTCGGCGAAGCCCGCGAAGGCGATGACGCAGCAGGAAAAGATGAAGGCGTGCAACACGCAGGCCACCGGCAAGAAGGGCGACGATCGCAAGGCGTTCATGAAGAGTTGCCTGAGCAACCAGCCGGCCGCCTGAGTTCCGGCGCTCCCGTCTCGAATGCCGCGCCCCGCTTCGGCGGGCGCGGCATTTTTATATTCGTTGCACGCGCATCGACGCACGCATTCCAGCGTTTCCCGCCCCGTTTTTCCGGCCCGCCGCACCGGCGCCGCCACATGGTGCGGCAATTCGCCGCGTTTTCTTCTATGATGGCTGCAACGCGGCCCACCCAAGACCAAGAAGCGCCATCGGGCCGCCCTCGAGACGGACGCGCACGCGCGTCAAACGGAGGCTTGGATGGCATGGAGACAACACCGCTGGTTCCGCCGCTGGCTGATCGTGATCGTGTTCTGGGCGGTGCCCGTCGCGATCATCGCCGTGCGCGAGATCCGCGAGGAAATGGCGTACAACAAGGCGGACCTGCAGCTCGCGCTGACCACCTGGCAGCTCACCGACGCGCAACAAGCCGCCGGCGCCGCCGCGAAGTGCCACGGGGATCCTGACGAAGCGCGCGCGGCCGGCTGCCCGGCCGACGTGCTCGCCGCCAACGCGCCGCGCCAGCAGGCGGCCCGCGACGAATACGTGGTGCGCCGCAATACGCTCGCCGGTTACCTGTGGCATGCGTTCGTCGGCTACTGGGTCGTCCCGGCCGCGTTCCTGTTCGCATGCGGCGTCGTGATCGCGCTGATCCGCCGCGCGCTGCGCCGCCCGCCGATCAAGCCGCCCGTTCCGCCCGTCACGCACTGACACCGACGCACATCGACGCACACCGCAAGCGCCGCCGCTCTCCGCTCGCCCCTCGCGTTCGCCGCACGCCGGCCACGCGCGGGCCACGCGTCGCGCGTCGGCGTCGTTTCGTCCGTTGGCGCGCCGCGACATCCCCGCGCGATTTGACGCTTTTTCACACGGCAACGAAAAGAGGCCGTAATCCGCTGTGATATAACTGCCGACGTGATCCGCTCCTTGAGCGAGACTCACTCCGAACGTCATCCGATGGAGAACAACGATGCAAAAACGGACTCTTGTGCTCAAAGCCGCCGCCGCGCTCATCGTCGGTAGCCTCGCGCTCACCGGTTGCACCACCACCCCGGACAAGCCGGACAACGCCGCGACCAACGCGTCGAAGCGTCAGTCGATCGACGCGAGCGTCGACGCCACGCTGTCGCGCATGTACTCCACCGTCAAGGGTTCGCGCGAGCTCGTCGCGAAATCGCGCGGCGTGCTGGTCTTCCCCGAAGTGCTCCAGGCCGGCTTCATCGTCGGCGCCCAGTCCGGCAACGGCGCGCTGCGCGTGGGCGGCAGCACCGTCGGCTACTACAACACGTCGTCGCTGTCGGTCGGCCTGCAGGCGGGCGCGCAGTCGAAGGCGGTCGTGTTCCTGTTCATGACGCAGCAGGCGCTCGACGAATTCCGCAACTCGGACGGCTGGGCAGCCGGCGCCGGCGCATCGGTCGCACTCGTGAAGATGGGCGCGAACGGTGCGGTCGACTCCAACACGGCCACGGCGCCGATCCAGGTCGTCGTGCTGACCAACGCGGGCCTGATGGGCGACGTGTCGATCAACGGCACGAAGGTCACGAAGCTCAAGATCTGACGTCGACGCACTGCCCGCGCGCATGGCGCGCGGGGCATGCGCAAACGGCGATGTCCTTGCGGGCATCGCCGTTTTTTTATCCGCCCGCGACGCGCGCCAGGTCGGACAGGTTGCTCAGGCCGATCAGGTCGTCGAATCGATCACCTTGAAGCGCGAGCGCTTCTGCGCGCGGATCACCGACTGGTACACGTCGACGTACTGCTGCGCCATCCGGCGCGACGTGAAGCGCTCCTCGAAGCGCTGCCGCACGCGCGCACGCGGCAGCAGATGCAGCCGGTTCACGGCGGCCACCGCGCTGATTTCATCCTCGACGATGAAACCCGATACGCCCTCGTCCACCACTTCGGGCACCGCGCCGCGGTTGAACGCGATCACCGGCGTGCCGCACGACATCGCCTCGATCATCACCAGGCCGAACGGCTCAGGCCAGTCGATCGGAAACAGCAGCGCATGCGCGCCCGACAGGAATTCGGCCTTCTCGTGATCGGCGATCTCGCCGATGTATTCGACGTGCGGCAACGCGAAGAGCGGCTTGATCTCGCGGTCGAAGTATTCCTGATCGGCCGTGTCGATCTTCGCGGCGATCCGGATCGGCAGCCCGCACTGGCGGGCAATGCGGATCGCGGTGTCGACGCGTTTTTCCGGCGAGATGCGGCCGAGGAACGCGAGATAGCGCGGCTCGACCGGCTGCGGCATGTACAGCGTATCGGGCAGCCCGTGATAGACGGTCGTCAGCCATTTCGCCTGCGGCAACGGCTGGCGCTGCGAATTGGAAATCGAGATCACCGGCGCCGTGTTGAACGTGTCGAACACCGGTTGCTGCTCGGGCAGGTCGAGCCGGCCGTGCAGCGTCGTCACGTAAGGCGTTTCCTGCCGGTTGAAGACCGAGAACGAATAGTAGTCCATGTGGAAATGGAGCACGTCGAAATCCTTCGCGCGGCGCGCGACCGTCTCCATCAGCAGCATGTGCGGCGCGACCCGGTCGCGGATCGACGAATCGAGCCGCAGCGCGCGCGGCCACACGGGCTCGAGTTTCGCCCGCGTCGTCGAATCGCCGCTCGCGAACAGCGTCACGTCATGGCCGAGGTCGACCAGCGCCTCGGTGATGTAGGACACGACGCGCTCCGTGCCGCCGTACAGCTTCGGCGGCACGGATTCGGTCAGCGGGGCGATCTGGGCAATTCTCATGGTCCACGTCTCCTGTGTCGTGTCCGTTGCGGCACGGCCGGCCGGGCCGCGCCGGCCGGCGTGGGGCCAGCCGGATATCTCATTATTATTCGCGATCCCGGCGAGCGGAACCGCAGGTCTTGCATTTTTTGGGGGTTGTTACAGACCGGATACATTCGACCGAGCGGGTCCGGCCGCCCCGCGTCGGGCCCCGGTCGGGCCGATCCCGCGCCACCGGGCGCCGATCGCCACCCCGAGCACGCGATCGGGCTGTCAACGCGACGGCCACTTCCACGCCGGCAGGTCGCGCGAATCGGCATCGACGAGCGCGGTCGCGCCGAGCTGCTTGTCGAGCACCAGCGATTCGCAGCCGGCCTCGCGCTCGAGTGTCGCGATGAGCCGCGCCGCGTGCGACACGACCAGCACCTGCGAGTGCCGGGCCGCCTGCGCGATCAGGCGGCCGAGCGCGGGCAGCAGATCGGGATGCAGGCTCGTCTCCGGCTCGTTCAGCACCATCAACGCAGGCGGCCGCGGCGTCAGCAGCGCGGCCGCGAGCAGCAGGTAGCGCAGCGTGCCGTCGGACAGCTCGGCCGCCGCCAGCGGCCGCAGCAGCCCCGGCTGGCGCATCAGCACGTCGAAGCGGCCGCGGCCGCCCGGATTGTCGATCTCGACCGACGCGCCGGGAAACGCGTCGTCGATCGCCGCGTCGAGCGCCGCCGCGTCGCCGATTTCGCGAATCGTCTGCAGCGCGGCGGCCAGGTCGGCCCCGTCGTCCGCGAGCACTGGCGTATGGGTGCCGATGTGCGACTGACGCGCCGGCGCCTGCGCATCGGTCCGGAAATGGTCGTAGAAGCGCCACGAGCGGATCCGTTCGCGCATCGCGATCATCTCGGGCGCGCCGGTCGGATCGGCGAACTCGGTCATCATGCTGTCGAAGCTCGCGACCGGCTGCGGAATCGTCCGCCAGTCGCCCGATGCGGTGCGCGCACGGATCTGCGCGCCCTGCCGGTCGACCAGCAGCGTGGACGGGCGCGGCACCGCGCCGCCCCAGATGCATTCGCGCTTGACCACCGGATCGAGCGCGAACTGCGAGCGGCTCGGCAGCGGCAGGCCGAGATCGATCGAATAGCCGAAATCGTCGCACGCGAAGCCGAGCTTCAGGCTCACCGGGCCATTGCGCACGGTGCCCGTCACCGGCACGTCGCCCGCCAGCATCGCGCGCGAAAAGCGCTCGGGGCCGGCCCACAGCGTCGACGGCAAGCCGCCTTCGCGCGCGAGCGACGGGATCACGCGGCCCTGTGCGGTATCGGCGAGCAGCCGCAGCGCGCGGTACACGCTCGACTTGCCGCTGCCGTTCGGTCCCGTGACGACGTTGAGCGCCGCGAGCGGCACGATCAGCTCGCGCAGCGAGCGGTAATTGGCGATGGCGAACGTCTTCAGCGCGGTCATGGGAATGGGGGCGGGAATGGCAGGCCGGGCCGCGTTCAGCGGCCGTCGACAGCCTGCGGATCGGCTGCGGTGTTGGCCGCCGTGCTGGCGGCAGGCGAGCGCGCATGCGGCCGCTCGGGATTCGGCGCGCCCGGCGCGGCTTCGTGCGGGTACAGTTCCATCCGGTCGCGCGGGAGGCATTGCGGATAGCGGTTCTGCAGATAGGCGATCAGCCCCTCCCGCACGCGGCAGCGCAGATCCCAGCACGACGACGAATCGACCGCGCTGACCAGCGCGCGCAACTGCATCGTGCGCTCGGTCGCGTCGGTCACCTGCAGCACCTGCACGCGGCCGTCCCACTCGGGCGCGGCATGGACGAGCCGCGCGAGTTCCTCGCGCAGCGGCGCGAGCGGCGTGCGGTAGTCGACCGACAGATACACGGTGCCGATGATTTCCGCGCTGCTGCGCGTCCAGTTCGTGAACGGGTTCTCGATGATCCACTGCAGCGGCACGACGAGGCGCCGCTGGTCCCACAGCCGCACCGACACGAACGAGCCGGTGATTTCCTCGATGCGCCCCCACTCGCCCTGGATCACGACCACGTCGTCGAGCCGGATCGGCTGCGTGAGCGCGATCTGCAACCCGGCGATCAGGTTGCCGAGCACCGGCCGCGCGGCGATACCGGCAACCAGCCCGGCCACGCCGGCCGATGCCAGCAGGCTCGCGCCGACCTGCCGTACGTTGGGGAACGTCATCAGCGCGGCGCCGGTGCCGATGATCACGATCAGCACCATCACGGTCCGCACGAGCACCTTGGCCTGCGTATGGACGCGCCGCGCCTGGAGGTTGTCGGCCGTGTCGATCGGATGGGCCTGGATGATCGCGTCGCCGACGCCGGCCGCGAGCCGCACGAGCAGCCAGGTGAGCGATACGATCGAGCCGACCGCGGCCGCGGCGCGCATGCCGCGCACGAACGATATGCCGTCGTCCGCCTGGACCCACAGGAATTCGAGCGCCAGCAGCGCCAGCACGACGAGCGACGGCTTGTCGATGTAGCGCAGGATCGCGCTCATCAGCGGATACGGCTGCGCGATGCGCTTGACGATGCGTGCGCCGAGGCGGTGCACGACCGTGACGACCAGTATGACGATGACCGACACGAACAACGTGCCGAGCCACGAATGCAACGGCGCATCGGCGATGCGCTGCAGTTCCTCGATTGAAATCATCGGCGCCCTCGAGTGATGAAGCGCACAGGCTTCGTCCTGGATGCGTCGGCGACGTCCGGGCCACGCACGCGCCCGGACACGGCGTCAGATCAGTTGCCGCTCCTGCAGGGAAACGCCTTGCCGAGACCGAGCGACACCGCGGTGCTCGCGTTGTAGTCGGCCAGCTTCGGATTTTCCGCGATGTACTTGCGTACCGCGTCCGTCATCTGTTGCGCCCGGATGTCGGGCGGCAGGCAGAAGTACTGGCCGACGCGCGGCCCCGTGGTGCCGCCGATCGCATCGATCGTGTTGTAGACGCCGTCGGCGGCGCCTTCGATATAGGCCGCGCACGACGCCCGCGACTTGACGTCCGTCTTCGCGCACAGCCGGTCGAGATCCGCGCCCGTGAAAGCCGCCGCCGACAACGGCACGGCAAACGCCGCGGCACAAAACATTGCGCGCAACATGGTGTTCCTTCTTATGTCAATGCGGCCGGAGACCGCCTGCTGCCTTGGCCGGTGCGGCGCCGGACGCCCTGCTCCGGCCGGAAAGCCGGCCGGGCGGACACGCGCCGCCGCACCAAAAACCGTTATTTTGCACTCTTTTGAGCATCTGCCGGCGTCGCCGCACCGATACGCGTCGTTCGCTTGCTCAGGATCTCGATCGCGTCCGGCGCGTTGTAGTGCTTCGCGAACTCGAGCGCGGTGATGCCGAGCTGGTTCTTCACCTGCGGATCGGCGCCCTGGTCGAGCAGCAGCGTGACCGTCGACGCATGGTTGCCGCGCGCGGCCATCATCAGCGGCGTCGTGCCGTTCGGCGATGCGGTGTCGATGTACGCGTCGTGGTCGAGCAGCACCTTGACGACCGCATCCTGGCCGTTGGTCGCCGCGTAGTGCAGCGGCGCCCAGCCCTTCTTGCTCACTTCCGCGCCCTTGTCGATCAGCAGCTTGACGAGGTTGAGGTCGCCGTTCAGCGACGCGAGCATCAGCGCGTTTTCGCCGGCCTTGTCTTCCTTCTCGAGATCGACGTTCGGCGTCGTGGCGATCGCCGCCGCGACCTTGTCGGACTTCTCGCGTGCGGCGATCACGAGGAGCGGGTCGCCGTTCGGCGCGACCGTGTTCGGGTCGAGCTTGCCGCTCTTGAGCTGCTTGCCGATATCGGCGATGTCGTCGAACTTGACTGCCTTGACGATCGCGTCGAGCGACTCGGCATGCGCGCCGGCGGCGGCGAACAGGCCGCTCGCGACGAATGCGGCGGCAACGAGTGCGCGTTTGGGCAGATGGTTGGTCGGCTTCGTCATTGTTGTGGGCTCCTTCCCTGGGTTGTCGGCTGCGCGCCCGTCGTTAGCGGGCGATCTTGAACAGCCGGAAAAAGTTCTGCGTCGTTGCATCGGCGAGCGCCTCGACGGCGATCCCGCGCTCGGATGCGATAAAGCGTCCGACATGGCTGACGTACGCAGGTTCATTCGGCTTGCCGCGATACGGCACCGGCGCGAGGTACGGCGAGTCGGTCTCGATCAGCAGCCGGTCGAGCGGCACGCGCCGCGCGACGTCCTGCACGTCGGTCGCGTTCTTGAATGTGACGATGCCCGACAGCGAGATGTGGAAGTTCTGCGCGAGCGCCTGCTCGGCGACCGGCCACGGCTCGGTGAAGCAGTGCATCACGCCGCCCGGCACGTCCGCGCGCTCCTCGGCCATGATCCGCAGCGTGTCTTCCGACGACGAACGCGTGTGGATGATCAGCGGCTTCATCGTCGCGGTCGCCGCGCGGATGTGCGTGCGGAAGCGCTCGCGCTGCCATTCCATGTCGGCGATCGAGCGGCCTTCGAGACGATAGTAGTCGAGGCCGGTTTCGCCGATCGCGACGACCTTCGGATGCGCGGCCAGCTCGATGAGCTCCGCGAGCGTCGGCTCGCGCATGTCCTCGTGATCGGGATGCACGCCGACCGACGCGTACACGTTGTCGTGCGCTTCGGCGATCGCGAGCACGTCGGGCAGCGTCTCGAGATCGACCGACACGCACAGCGCGTGCGTGACGTCGTGCTCGCGCATGTTCTCGAGAACGGCCGGCAGGCGGTCGGCCAGGCCCTTGAAATTGATGTGGCAGTGAGAGTCGACGAACATCGTGTTTCCTGAATACGTGAGACAGGCGCTCATGCGCCCGCCGGCATGCGGCACCGGGCGACGTAGGCGGGCCGGCCGACCACGGTCGCGCCGCCGCGTGATCCGTTCATCGTTTCGCAACGCATCGGAAACAATGCCGGATCAACCAAACATTTCCCGATATCCGAGAAACAATTCCTCGAATACGAGCCGCGCGTTGAGCGGATGGTTCTCGGCCGTGCGCTGCCGCGTCACGGCCTTCATGAAGCGCGCGAATGCGTTCGCATCGACCGCTTCCGCGCAGCGCGCCAGGGCGGCCGCGTGCGTCGGGAAGTAGCGCGGCGCGCCGGCCATCCGCTGCGCGAGCAGATCGTACAGCCAGCGCTGCAGCCAGCCGAGCACCAGCGGCACCGGCAGCTTCTGCAGCGCCTCGCCGCACGCGAACGGATCGCAGCCCGCACCGGCGGCCAATTGCCCAAGCGTGTAATCGCGCAGCGGGCGATTCTCGTCGCTCGCGAGCGCCAGCGCGGCGAGCGGCGCGCCGCCGGCCTCGGCGAGCAGCGCGCTGGCGTGGTCGACGCCCTGCGCCGCGAGCCACGCGGCGGCGGCCTCCGGCGCCGGCACGGTCATCGGCCACTGCCGGCAGCGGCTGATGATGGTCGGCAGCAGGCGGTCGATGCGCGCCGACACGAGCAGGAACACGACGCCCGGAGGCGGCTCCTCCAGCGTTTTCAGCAGCGCGTTCGACGCGGCGACATTGAGCGCCTCGGCCGGATACAGCACGACGACACGCGCGCCGCCGCGGTGCGAACCGACCCCGCAGAAGTCGAGCAGCGCGCGCACCTGCTCGATCTTGATTTCCTTGCTCGGCGCCCGCGTCTTCTTGCCGCCTTCGTCCGCGTCGGCCGGCTTCGCGTCGTCGGCCGCGCCCGGCGCCTCACCCGCCAGCGCCTCGGGCAGCACGATCCGGTAGTCCGGATGGTTGCCCTGCGAGAACCAGTTGCAGGCCGCGCAGGTGCCGCACGGCTCGCCGTTCGGCTGCGGCGATTCGCACAGGAAGCCCTGCGCGAGATGCTGCGCGAACTGCAGCTTGCCGATCCCGGCCTGACCGTGCAGCAGCAGCGCATGCGGCCATTGCGCGCGCAGTTGCTGCAGGCGGTCCCAGTCGTCGGTTTGCCACGGATAGATCATGGGTGCGTTCCTTGCGGGTTACAGCGCGGCGAGCACGCGTTCGAGCTGCTGGCGAATCTCGGGAATCGATCGCGTCGCGTCGACGATCGCGAAGCGGTGCGGCGCCTCTTCCGCGCGCCGCAGGTATTCGGCGCGCGTGCGGGCAAAGAACGCGTCGGACTCGCTTTCGAACTTGTCGGGCATGCGCGCGGCGCCGCGACGCTCGCTCGCGACCTGCGGCGCGACGTCGAACAGCACCGTCAGGTCGGGCTGGAAGCCGCCCTGCACCCAGCGCTCGAGCGTCTCGAGCTTGTCGCGCGGCAGCCCGCGGCCGCCGCCCTGGTACGCGAACGTCGCGTCGGTGAAGCGATCCGACACGACCCAGTCGCCGCGCGCGAGCGCCGGCTCGATCACGAGCGCGAGGTGCTCGCGACGCGCGGCGAACATCAGCAGCGCTTCCGTCTCGAGATCCATCGGCTGGTTCAGCAGGATCTCGCGCAGTTTCTCGCCGAGCTGCGTGCCGCCCGGCTCGCGGGTCACGACGACCTGCCGGCCGGCCGCGGCCAGCCGGCCCTGGAGGCGTTCGCAGAACCATTGCAGGTGGGTGGTCTTCCCCGCGCCGTCGATGCCTTCGAACGTGATGAATTTACCGCTCGCCATTATTGACCTCGTATGTATTTATCCACGGCCTTGTTGTGGTCGCCGAGCGTGTCCGAGAACACGCTCGTGCCGTCGCCCTTCGCGACGAAATAGAGCGCGCTCGTCGGCGCCGGATTGATCGCCGCCTGCAGCGCGGCGACACCCGGCAACGCGATCGGCGTGGGCGGCAGCCCGCGTCGGGTGTAGGTATTGTAGGGAGTGTCGGCCTGCAGGTCGCGCTTGCGCAGACGGCCGTCGTACGCGTCGCCGAGCCCGTAGATCACCGACGGATCGGTCTGCAGCGGCATGCCGATGCGCAGCCGGTTCGCGAACACGGCCGCGACGAACGCGCGATCGGCCGCGTGGCCGGTCTCCTTCTCGACGATCGACGCGATCGTCAGCATTTCGTAAGGCGTCTTGTACGGCAGCCCCGGCGTGCGCGCGGCCCAGGCCTCGTCGATGCGCGTCTGCATCAGGTGGTACGCGCGCCGGTAGATGTTCAGGTCGCTCGTGCCCTTGTCGAACAGGTAGGTATCGGGGAAGAACAGCCCCTCGCCGCTGCCGCGCTGCACCGCGCCGTCCGATGCGCCGATCGCGCGCAGCAACTCGGCGTCGCTCATGCCGGCCGTCGCGTGCGACAGATCCGGGTTCGCGTCGAGCTCCGCGCGCATCCGCTTGAAGGTCCAGCCCTCGATGACCGTCGCGACGTACTCGTTCACGTCGCCGCGCGCGATCTTCTGCAGCACGTCGTAAGGCGTGATGCCGGTCTTGAATTCGTAGTTGCCCGATTTGAGCCTGCTCGACAGCCCGAGCACGCGCGTCATCGCGACGAACGCGAACGGCTCGACCGGCACGCCGCCGTGCTTGAGCTGTAGCGCGACGCTCTTCACGCTGCTGCGCGGCTTGATCGTGACGTCGAGCGATGCCGAGCCCAGCAACAGCGGCCGGGTCGCCCAGTAATACCCGCCGCCCGCGCCGGCAGCGGCCACAACGACGGCCAGCGCCACGATCGTCGCGGCGCATTTCTTCAGTAGGGACATGGAAACGTGACTCAGGTAAGACCCATATAATACTTGCTCGCCTCCGTCAAAGTCAGGGTTGACTGTTCCCTCATTCCATGAGCACACCGTTCGCTTCACCGGCTGCCCAGGCCGCATCTGCCTCGCTCCCCGTTTTCCCCCGCCCGCCTGCCGCCGATTTCGATGCGCCGGGCGCCTGCATGCCGCTGCCGCAGTTCGGCGTGATCGACGTGGCCGGCGACGACGCCGCGACGTTCCTGCACAGCCAGCTCACCAACGACATCGAGCATCTCGATGCCGGCAGCGCGCGGCTGTCCGGGTACTGCTCGCCGAAGGGCCGCCTGCTCGCGTCGTTCCTCACGTGGCGCGCCGGCCACGACGTGCGCCTGCTCGTGTCGAAGGACGTGCAGCCGGCCGTGCAGAAACGGCTGTCGATGTTCGTGCTGCGCGCGAAGGCGAAGCTGACCGACGCGAGCGACACGCTCGCGGTGGCCGGCTTCGCGGGCGACGTGCGCGACGCGCTGTCGGGCATCTTCGATGCGCTGCCCGACGGCGTGCACGTGAAGGTCGACGGCCCGGCCGGCGCGCTGATCCGCGTGCCCGATGCGGCCGGCCGCAAGCGCTATCTGTGGATCGGCCCGCGCGCCGAGGTCGACGCGCGCCTCGCGGCGCTCGCCGGCACGCTGCCCGTCGTGTCGCCCGCCGTGTGGGACTGGCTCGACGTTCGCGCGGGCGAGCCGCGCATCACGCAGCCGGCCGTCGAACAGTTCGTGCCGCAAATGGTCAACTTCGACGTGATCGGTGCCGTTAACTTCAGGAAAGGGTGCTACCCGGGCCAGGAAGTGGTGGCGCGCAGCCAGTACCGCGGCACGATCAAGCGCCGCACCGCGCTCGCGCACGTCGCCGGCGAGACCGATACCGTGCATGCCGGCGTCGAGCTGTTCCACAGCGACGACCCGGGCCAGCCGTGCGGGATGATCGTCAACGCGGCGGCCGCACCGGCGGGCGGCGTCGACGCGCTCGTCGAGATCAAGCTCGCCGCGCTCGACAGCGGCACGGTGCACCTCGGTTCGGCCGACGGCCCGGCGCTCGCGTTCGACGCGCTGCCGTACGCGTGGCCGACCGAAGCGTGATGCACTGACAACCCGTTCGCGCGCCGGCTCGCGAGTCGCAGCCGGCGCGCGACGTTTCCTGCGAGAGATTCGCCCGATGTGTCTGATTGCCTTCGACTGGCAGCCCGATGCCGCCGCCGGTCCCGTCTTTACCCTCGTCGCCAATCGCGACGAGTTCTTTCGCCGGACCAGCGCGCCGCTCTCGTGGTGGGAGGACGTGCCGGGCGTGCTGGCCGGCCGCGATCTCGAAGCGGGCGGCACGTGGCTCGGCGTCTCGCGCGACGGCCGCTTCGCCGCGCTGACCAACTACCGCGCGCCGTTCGACATCCGCGCGGGCGCGCCGACCCGCGGCAAGCTGGTCTCCGACTTTCTCGGCAGCGCGTCCGTCGCGCCGCTCGACTATCTCGCGCAGCTTGCCGAGCATGCGGCCGTGTACAACGGCTTCAACCTGCTCGTCGGCGACTGGCGCCGACGCGAGCTCGCGTGGTTCTGCAACCGCGCGCCCGAAGGCGAAAGCCGTGTCGCCGCGCCCGTCGCGATCGCGCCGGGCGTGCATGCGCTGTCGAATGCGCGGCTCGATACGCCCTGGCCGAAAGTGGTGCGCAAGCGCGCGGAGCTCGGCACGCTGCTCACCGACAACCCGACGCCGTCGCTCGACGAACTGATCGCGCTGATGCGCGACCCGCACGTCGCGGACGACGACGCGCTGCCGCACACCGGCATTCCGATCGAGCGCGAGCGCGCGCTGTCGGCCGCGTTCATCGAGACGCCCGAATACGGCACGCGCGGCACGACCGCGCTGCGCGTCACGATGAAGGAAGGCGTACGGCTGACGGTCGAGGTCAAGGAACGCAGCGACGACGACGGCTCGCACCGCACCGTCCGCCCCGGCGCGTTCGAACGCGCGGTTACGTTCGATATCGACGCGGCGCGGCCGCGCTGAGCCCACACGTGGCGCGCTACGGCGCGCGCGCCATCTCGACGTGCGGCACGCCGGCTTCGACGAACGGCTCGCCGACCGCCGCGAAGCCGTGCCGCAGATAGAACGACACCGCCGAATCCTGCGCGTACAGCCGCACGACGGCTTCGCCGCGGCGGCGCGCGGCGTCCAGCAGCGCATTCAGGACGGCCGACCCGACACCCTGCCCGCGCATGTCGGCCAGTACCGCGACACGGCCGATCGTGCCGGACGGCAGCAGCCGCCCCGTCGCGACCGCACGGCGCAGCCCGGTCGCCGCGTCGGTCCGGTACGCGACCGCATGCAGCGACAGCGGATCGTCGTCGTCGAGTTCCCATTCCGGCGGAATCTGCTGCTCGCGCACGAACACCGCGTCGCGGATCCGCGCGGCGTCGCCGCCCAGCACCGTCCAGTCGCCCGTTTCCACCCCGCCCACGCCGTTCGTCATCGCCATCCTCCCGCGGCGCGCGCGCCTTCCGCGCTCGCCGTCAAACCTCGTCGAATGCAGCCTTCAGCGCCGCGACCGCATCGGCATGCGCGACGCGCACCTCCGGCACGTAGCCGCCCATCTTGAAGAATTCGTGGATCATCCCCGGATAGCAGACCAGCGTGACCGCGTTGCCGGCCGCGCGCAACTTGTCCGCGTACGCGGCGCCCTCGTCGCTCAGCGGATCGTATTCGGCCGTCGCGATCCACGCCGGCGCGACGCCCGCGAACGACGGCGCATCGCGCGTGCCGTCGAGCGGCGCGAAACGCCAGTCGTCGCGATCCGCGCGATCGCGCACGTATTGCGTGAAGAACCACTGGATCGTGTCC
The DNA here is from genome assembly GCF_017815075.1 of Burkholderia sp. AcTa6-5. NCBI lineage: Bacteria > Pseudomonadati > Pseudomonadota > Betaproteobacteria > Burkholderiales > Burkholderiaceae > Burkholderia > Burkholderia sp. AcTa6-5. The sequence continues at coordinate 114,266 of NZ_JAGIQE010000010.1, forward strand.
TGCGTCAGCAGGTGGCCGCTGGCGAGCCGCGCGTGCGATTCGGTGTCCTGGTCACGCGTCACACCCGGATAGATCAGCAGCTGCAGCGCAAGACGAATGCCCGCGTCGCGCGCGAGCACCGCGCAGACCGTCGCGAGCGTCCCGCCCGCGCTGTCGCCGCCGACCGCCAGCCGAGCGGCGTCGATGCCGAACGCGGCGGCCTCGCGATGCAGCCATCGCAGCGCGTCGTCCGCGTCGTTCACCGCGGTCGGAAATCTGTGTTCGGGCGCGAGCCGGTAGCCGACCGACAGCACCGCGCATTGCGCATCGCGCGCGAACATCCGGCACAGCGCATCGTGCGTGTCGACGCTGCCGACCGTGAAGCCGCCGCCGTGGTAGTACACGAGCGCGGGCAGCGGCTCCGCCAGGCTCGGCGCGACCGGCAGATACAGCCGCGCACCGATCGTGCGGCCGTCGCGCGTCGGCACCATGCATTCCTCCACCGAATGCATCGGGGCCGGCGCGACGTCGAGGATCGGCGCGCTCTTCTCGTACGCGGCGCGCGCCTGCTGCGGCGTCTGATGGTGATACGACGGACGTTTCGCGCGCTCGATCATGTCGAGCACCTGGGCGATCTTCGGATTCAGCGGCATCGGAGTGGACGGCGCGGGCGTGGCGCCGTGAACGGACAAGCGTGACATGATGCCACGTGGGGGGCTGGACAGCAGCGGCGCGCCGCGCCGTGTGCCGTTCCGTCCTGCCAAACGAGACGGCCCTGCCGCATCGAAGAGACAGGGCCGTGCGTGGCGGAGGCTTACGCGTCGCTCGGGCCGGGATGGGCGTCCGGCGCCGTGCGCGAGCGTTGCCGCTTGATGTCGCGGCCGACCGCCAGCCGCCGCATGTACTTGAACGTACCGAGCGCCTTCGCGACGAAATTGCCGTCGCTGTCGCGCACTTCGCCTTCGCAGTAGGCCATCGTCGTCGAGCGGTGCATCACGCGCCCGTAAGCGCGCAGCTCGCCGCGGCCCGGCTGCATGAAGTTCACCTTCATCTCGACCGTGACGACGCCGACGCCGTCGTCGGTCAGGCTGCGCGCCGCCATCGCGAGCGCGATATCGGCGAGCGTCATCGTCACGCCGCCGTGCGCGATGCTCCACGTGTTCATGTGGCGCGCTTCGAGCGGCAGCACGATCTCGCTCGCACCGTCCTTCGCGGACACGAGCTGCACGCCGAGCAGATCGACGAACGGGCTTTCGATCGACGGGCCTTCCGTCGGGGTTGCCGCGTCGCTCATCGTGCGACGTCGACGATGTAGTCGACGCACTCGCGCGATTCGGCCACCGCGACGACGAATTTCTTCACTTCCTGGTGAACCGGATGCACCTGGTACGCGTCGAGCGCCGCCTTGTCGGTGAAATCGGAGACGAGCACGATGTCGGCGGTCGCGTCGAGGCCAGGCGTCGCGAGGCCGACGTCGATCTGCAAGGTGCCGGGCACAAGGTCGCGGCAGCCTTCGAGCTTTTCCTTCAGCTTTAGCGCGTTCTGTGCGCGCGTCGCGCCTTCGGCGGATTCTTTCAACTTCCACATGACGATATGTCTGATCACTTCGTTCGCTCCTGTTCGTGTTGGTTCGGCGATTGGCCGGGGACCCTTGGCAGTCGGGCACATTACGCCCGTTCGCCGGTCGCTTTCGTTCGCTCGGGATCTCGTCCGGTTGGAAAAAGCGGGCATCTTTGAAATCTTCACGGAAGATACCCGCTTTCTCACCGTATCATTTACCGGCGTCAAGACGCCGACAAGCGAAGGCAGGCGACAAGCCTACCAAACTTACTGACGGCAATGGACTGTGTCTTGACGTGGGTCCGTCAGCTTTGGTCACTGCCGACATGAGTCTGACGAACGGCGCAATGCAACCCTCTCCGTCACTCCGCCGGCTGCAGCGCGGCAACCTTGTTCCGCCCGGTCGCCTTCGCGTAATACAGTGCCTCATCCGCCGCCTTGATCACGGCATCCGGCTGCCCTTGCTGATCCGGCATCCAGCACGCCAGGCCGATGCTCGCCGTCACACGCCCGTATTCGCTGCCGGCGTGCTCGAGGGCCAACGCATCGATTGCCGCGCGGATCCGCTCGGCAATCTGCGCCGCTCCGGTCTGTGGCGTGTCAGGGAGCAGCACGACGAACTCCTCTCCGCCATAACGCGCCGCCGTATCGGCCGGCCGGCGAATATTCTCGCCGATGCACCGCGCGACCGCCGCCAACGCATCGTCCCCGGCCTGATGACCGTACGTGTCGTTGTAAGCCTTGAACCGGTCCACATCGACGAACAGCAGCGAGAAAACGGAATGCGCGCGTCGTGCGCGACGCCACTCCTGATCCAGCACCTCGCCAAAGCTGCGACGATTGCTCAGGCCGGTGAGACCGTCCGTCCGGGCGAGCAGCACGAGTTCCGATTCCGCCCGCATACGGCGCCGTAGCTGCGAACCGAGCAGAAGGGACAGTGCGATAAACGCCGCCCCGAACGTCGCGACCAATCCGCCGATCTTGATCGCACGTTGCCGCCATGCGGCGTAAATGTCCTCCTCGGCCTCCGCCACCATGATGATCAGCGGCAGTTTCGGCAAATGCTTGAAGTAGTACAGGCGGCGCACGCCGTCGATCGATGACGTTTCGGAGAAGGCGCCCTCTCGCGCGGTCTGAAACCGCCGGAACGTCGCGGCTTTGCTGATGTCGCGGCCGATGGTATGCACATCGTACGGCTGACGCATCACCATCTTGCCGTCTTCGCCGATGAGCGAAATCGAGCCATGCTTGCCAAGCGAAAGCCCGGCGAAGAGCTGATGGAAATAATCGAGATTGACCGCGATAACGACGATGCCGCCAAACGATCCATCGGGGTTCGAAATCCGCCGCGTGAGCGCGATACTGAGCTTTCCCCCACGCAAACGGGAGACGAACGGGTCACTGATATAGAGTCCGACGTTCGGATTGTCGCGGTGGACCGTGAAGTATCGGCGATCGGAGAAATTACCCTTGCGCGGCTCGTCATAGCCCGAATCCAGAACGATATTGCCGCCTGCATCCATCACGAGCATCGAACCGAGAAATTCCGCGGTCATCGCGTGATCGAACAGCACCGACCGGCGCAGGCCCGGCGAAGCATCCATCACATCGCGGCGCTGCAACCCATGGATGACCGCCTGCAAAGACAGGTCGTACAACTCGATATTGCGTTCGATGTCGCGTTCGGCGATCAGTCCGAGGTTGCGGGACGTTTCCCTTGCCCGCTCCATCGCATCGTCACGACTCTGCAAGAGTTGCAGCACGCATAGCGCCATGAGCGCGCATGCGATCACGGAAGCAATCGCCACGATGATGTAAGGGGCGGTCTTACGGGGATGCATGGGTCTCCTCACCGCGAATGCGCGCCCCTCGCGTCGAGCGCAGATTGCTCATACTAAATCAGTTGGGCCGATGTTCGCGCCCGGCGCGAACGGAAAGGCTCAGCCGCGGGCGATTATAAATATCCAGCACGAAAAATTGCCCGCTTGCAGGGGGCTTCTGCCTCCCGATACACACGTTCGGCGCGCGTCATCGGCCGCGAACGAGCCGCTCGAGCTTCGCGCCGTCTTCGTCGAACTGCTTCAGCCGCCGAAGCGCCGATGGCGACGTCGCGTCGTCGTGCGGGCATACGCAGGAACGCGGATGCCAGGCGGCCTTCGCGCGCGTTTGCCGCGCACGTCGGCCTGTCACGACACCGACCGACACAATCCGGCGATTCGTTTCCTTTCCGGCATCAATCGCCGGCGCGACAGCGTATTGTCGACCGGTTTTCAACCGATATCCGGAATGCATTAATCCGATCCCGTTGAATCGCACATTTTACCGGCGCGACGGGTAATAATTGCGACCGGTTTTCAATTCAATATTGGAAAACAAAAACATTATTGACTTCGACTTTCCCGCAAATTTAGAATCGCCTACGACGGCCTACGTATCGTTTTCCTCGCCGCTCCGGATTCGCCACTCACCTGCGCGAAGGCCCTTCGCATCGGCCTTCCCGCCGGGCATCGACGTGCGCCCCTGTCGTTTTCAGCTGTCGGCATTTATCGACCACCCGGTTGTTTTTCAACCCATTTTCCTTTCGAAGAAACGCAATACCTCCATTCATTCCGGTCATTCGCCAAGAATGAATGCAAGGCAGCACCAAACGGACCCAAGATCCGCCAATTAGATATCCAGATAAAAAATCGCCAGTCATCAGGAGGGACATCAACATGCATCGCCTTGCGAAGTCGCTGTGTCTCGGGCTCGTCTGCGCCGGCCTGCTGTCGGCCTGCAACGACGACGACGTCCAGTCGACCACCCCGCCGTCGAACACCGCCGCGTTGTCGTTCCGCATGGATACCGGCGGCCAGATCAACGCGTTCTACCGGCAGGACAAGGTCGCCGCGCACCTGCTGGTACGCTCGTCGACGAAGCCGCGCCTGCTCGTGGTCTTCCCCGCCGGCAACAGCGGCACCGGGCTGTGGTTCGACGACACCGCGCAGCCGGTGAACTGGAGCCTCGACACGCCGCCGTCCGCGCTGTCGGCCCCGGACGCACACGGCCGCCCGCTGTACGGCATCGGCGCCGACGTGTCGGTCGACACCGCTACGCTGACGATCCGCCAGGGCGTGCTCAGCAACGTGCGCTTCCTGCGCGACTTCAACGGCGGCGCGACGATTCCGCAGCAGATCCTCACCGCGCCGACGGTCCAGGGCGGCACCGCGCAATGGCAACGCGACCGGCTCGACGGCGCGCCCGGCTATGCGCTGCGCATCACGCTGCGCGACGGCGGCAGCATCGCGCCGGCAGCGGGCGGCAAGCTCGTGCTGAACGCGCCGGCGGGCTCGCGCACGCTGAAGCTGCACATCGATGCGCTGTCGGGCGAGACGCCGCTGTCGCCGATCACGCACGCGGACCTGTTCGCTCCGTCCGTGAATCCCGACCCGGTCAGCCAGAACGTGCTCGAATTCCTGAGCTTCAACGACAAGCTGCTGGCCGGTTCGTGGCAGTACGACACGTACTTCGGCCGCGACACGCTGATTTCGGTCCGCATGCTGATGCCCGTGCTCGAACCCGCGGCGATCGAGGCCGGGCTGTCGTCGGTGCTGAGCCGCCTGTCGGCGGACGGCAAGGTCGCGCACGAGGAAGGCATCGGCGAATTCGCGCTGGTCGACAACCAGAAGAACGGGCGGCCGAACGACGCGACACCGACCTACGACTACAAGATGATCGACAGCGACTACCTGCTCGCGCCGATCGCGGCCGCGTGGCTGATCGACGATACGCGCGGCCAGGCGCGTGCTGCCGCGTATCTGGCGCAGCGCGGCAGCGACGGGCAAACCAACGGCAGCCGCCTCGTCGTCAATCTGCTGCACGTCGCGACGACCGCGCAGCCGTTCGCGCAGCAGCCGTCGGTCGCGAACCTGATTCACCTGCGGCCCGGCGAAATCGTCGGCAACTGGCGCGACAGTACCGACGGCCTCGGCGGCGGCGTGTACCCGTACGACGTGAACGCAGTGCTCGTACCGGCCGCGCTGCGCGCGGCGAACGCGTTCCTCGCCCGCGGCCTGCTCGATCCGTACCTCAACGCCGGGCAACGCGCGACGCTCGCCAACACGGCGAACGAAGCGGCCACGTGGGAAACGCAGGCGCCGCCGCTGTTCCAGGTCAGCGTGCCGGCCGCGCAGGCGGCCACCGACGTATCGGCCTATGCGCCGTCCGCCGGGGTGCCGGCCGGCGCCGCGCCCAATGCGCCGCTGGCCTTCTACGCGCTATCGCTCGACCAGCAGGGCAACCCGATCCCGGTGATGAATTCGGACGGCGGCTTCGCGCTGCTGTTCGGCACGCCGCCGGACGATCAGCTCCAGCGGATCGTGACCGACGTCACGCGGCCGTTCCCGACCGGCCTCGTGACCGATGCCGGGATGCTGATCGCGAACCCCGCGTATGCGAACCCGTCGCTGTGGCCGAAGTTCACGAGTTCCGCGTATCACGGCACGGTGATCTGGTCGTGGCAGCAGGCGATGTGGGTGGCCGGGCTCGATCGCCAGCTGGCGCGCCAGGACCTGTCGGCCGCGACCCGCACGCTGCTCACGCAGGCGCGGCAGACGATCTGGCAGGTAATCTCGAACGGACGCGACATGCGCACGTCGGAAATGTGGACGTGGTCCTACGTGAACGGCAAGTACCAGACCGACGCATTCGGCACGCGCAGCGCCGATGCGACCGAAGCCAACGCGGCGCAGCTCTGGAGTACGACGTATCTCGCGATCCGCGATCCGCAGCAGCGCGCGGGCAAGTACTGGTGGCAAGCGTCGCAGCCGATGCAGGACGGGCAGCCGAAGCAGGCGACGGCGGTGGCGTCGCGCTAGCGCGCGGCCGGCACCGGCCTGCAAAAGCCCCGGCGGCGCGCCCGCCGCCGGGGTGTCGGTGCCATGCGGATCATCGCGACACCACGCGGTTGCGCCCTTCCCGCTTCGCCTGATAAAGCCGCTCGTCGACCGCCCGCAGCAGCGCATCGACCGTGCCGCCGTCGACGCCGTATTGCGCGACGCCGACGCTGACCGTCACCTGCACGCGCTTGAAGTCCAGCCCGAACGGCGCACTCGCGATCGACGAACGCACGCGCTCGGCCGTCATCCGCGCGCCTTCGAGCGGCATCTCGGGCAAGAGCGCCATGAATTCCTCGCCGCCGACCCGCGCGAGCGCGCCCGCCGGCCGGATCGCCTCGAGGCACTGGCGCACGACGCCGCGCAGCACCTCGTCGCCGATCTGGTGCCCGTAGGCATCGTTGATGTTCTTGAAATTGTCGAGATCGAGCGCGAGCAGGCAGAACGGCGTGCCGTCGCGCTCGGCCCGCACGATTTCGCGCTCGACCTGCGCGATGAACTGCCGGCGGTTCGACGCGCCCGTCATCGGGTCGGTCGCGGCCATGTACTCGAGCTTCTGGTTCGTACGCCGCAGCTCCTGCAGCGCGCTTTCGGTGCGCGCCATCGATTCCGACAGCCGGCTCATCAGGTCTTCCTGGCTGTAGATCGCCGAGAACGAGCGCGTCGTCTGCAGCGCCTGCACGACACCGTAGCTCAGCAGGAAGAACCCGCCCGCGAAGATCGCGTGCGCGAGCCACCACATGTGATTCCACGGCTTGCCGAGGATGAACGCGAGCGACGACAGCGCGAACGCCATGATCGACACGCCGTAGATCACCATCAGCGGCGAGCGGATCCGTCGTGCGAGCAGCAGGCACACGTTCAGCAGCGAGAACACCAGCGCGCCGCCTTCCATCGACAGCCGCGTGCCGAGCGCACCCGCGACCGGCGAATACGCGATGTACGCGACCGCCACGTTGACGAGCAGGAAGAACACGATCCACGGCAGCCACGTGCGCACGCTCGTGCGCTTGTCGAGCCGGTCGGGCGGACGCGAATACGACAGCAGCCCCGTGAGCAGCAGCGCCGACATCACGAACCGCGACGCGGGCCCGTACAGCAGGAACAGCCAGATATTGTGGTGCGCCATCCCGGTGAACGCGCCGTGCAGCGCGTAGATCATCGCGAAGCCGAGAAAGCCGAGCGTCAGCCAGCGCAGCAGCGGCTCGCCGGACGACCGGTAACACACCCACGTCACGTAGGTGACGAACGCGCCTTCGATCGTCGCCGCCGCGATCGCGATTTCATGGAAGGCGTGGTTCTCGAACACGACGCTCCGGTCGCTGAAGAACCACAGATAGGCAATCAGATAGGCCGGCAACAACGCGAATCCGACCAGCAGGCATTTCGCGTAGAGCCTGGCGGCCGCGCTGACGACGCGCGGCGGTTCCCCGGCTGCATAGGTCGTACTCATTCGGTCCCCGGTCGGTCTGCTGCGTTGGCTGGAATCTTCCCGGAACGGATCGCGCCCCCACGCGCGATCTGGCCCATCATGCCGAAAGGCAAATGTCAGAGCTAGTATAGGAGGGGTAATTCGTTTGACAAGTCAGGGGAAACGGCATTGCCGGGTGCATGCCTTTTGTTTCCCCATCATTGCGAATGGCGCATCGGTCGCGCCGATTCGCTGCGGCGGGGTGCGGTGGCGCCGAAGCGCGACCGCGGCCGCCGCCGGTCAAAGATCAGAGGATTTCGAACAGGCCGGCCGCGCCCTGCCCGCCGCCGATGCACATCGTGACGACCACGTACTTCACGCCGCGCCGCTTGCCCTCGATCAGCGCATGGCCGGTCAGGCGCGCGCCCGACACGCCGTACGGATGGCCGACCGCGATCGCGCCGCCGTTCACGTTCAGGCGGTCCTCAGGAATCCCGAGCGTGTCGCGGCAGTACAGCACCTGCACCGCGAACGCCTCGTTCAGTTCCCACAGGCCGATGTCGTCGACTGTCAACCCGGCCTGCTTCAGCAGCTTGGGCACAGCGAACACCGGGCCGATGCCCATTTCGTCCGGCTCGCAGCCGGCCACCGCGAAGCCGCGGAACGCGCCCAGCGGCTGCAGCCCTTCGCGCTGCGCGGCCTTGGCGCTCATCACGACGCATGCCGACGCGCCGTCCGAGAACTGGCTCGCATTGCCCGCGGTGATCACGCCGCCCGGCACGGCCGAACGGATCTTCGACACGCCTTCGAGCGTCGTGTCGGGGCGAATGCCCTCGTCGGCCGAGACCGTCACTTCCTGCGTGAACAGGCGGCCCGTCGCCTTGTCGGCGATGCCCGCGAGCACGGTGATCGGCACGATCTCGTCGCGAAAACGCCCGGCTTCCTGCGCGGCCGCGGCCCGCAGTTGCGACTGCACGCCGTATGCGTCCTGGCGCTCCTTCGAGATCCCGTAGCGCTTCGCGACATTCTCGGCGGTCTGCAGCATGTTCCAGTAGATCTCGGGCTTGTGCTGGACGAGCCAGCCTTCCTGGACCATGTGCCGGTTCATCTCGTTCTGCACGCACGAGATCGACTCGACGCCGCCGGCCACGTAGATCTCGCCTTCGCCCGCGATGATCCGCTGCGCGGCCAGCGCGATGGTCTGCAGCCCGGACGAACAGAAACGGTTCACCGTCATCCCCGGCACGCTCACCGGCAACCCGGCGCGCAGCGCGATCTGCCTCGCGATGTTCGCGCCGGTCGCGCCTTCGGGGTTCGCGCAGCCCATGATCACGTCCTCGACGCGCGCCGGATCGAGCTTCGCGCGCTCGAGCGCGGCCGCGACCACGTGGCCGCCGAGCGTCGCGCCATGCGTCATGTTGAAGGCGCCGCGCCAGGATTTCGCGAGCGGCGTGCGGGCGGTCGATACGATTACGGCTTCGGTCATGCGAGTCTCCTTCGGTCCTGCTTCATGTTGGGGTCTGCGCTACGCCGCCGGGCGCGCGCTGGCGGACGTCGCATGCACGACGCCCGCTGCCTGCATCTGCTGCCATGCGTGCGCGAGCGACCCGTTCAGGTCGATCGCGCGGCACGCATCGTTGATCACCGCGGCTTCGAAACCGGCCGCGCGCGCATCGAGCGCCGACCACGCGACGCAATAGTCGGTCGCGAGCCCGCAGCACCACACGCGCTTCGCGCCGAGTTCGCGCAGATAGCCCGCGAGCCCCGTGCGCGTCGTGCGGTCGGCTTCGACGAACGCGGAATAGCTGTCGACCTGCGCGTCGCCCCCCTTGCGGATCACGAGCCGCGCATGCGGGATGTCGAGGTCGCGATGCAGCGCCGCGCCGTCGGTGTCCTGCACGCAGTGCACGGGCCACAGCACCTGCTCGCCGTACGGCAGCGCGAGCGTCGAGAACGGCTCGCGGCCCGGATGGTTCGCCGCGAACGACACGTGCTCGCGCGGGTGCCAGTCCTGCGTGAGCACGACCTGGTCGAAGCGTTGCGCGAGCGCGTTGATCACGGGCACGACCGCATCGCCGTCGGGCACCGCGAGCGCGCCGCCCGGCATGAAGTCGTATTGCACGTCGATCACGAGCAGGACGTCGTCGGTGCGTTTCATTGCGTGTCTCCAGACAGGATCGGTCGCGCCGCGATGCGGCGGCGTCAGCCGTTGAACCCGCGGCCGGCCTTCGCCCGTTCCGCGATCGACGGCGCGAGCTGCCATGCGTCACCGTTCGGCGCGGCCGCATAGCGGCGAATCGCGCGCTCGACGTTGTAGAGGCCGACCATGTCCGCGTACAGCATCGGGCCGCCGCGCCACAGCGGGAAGCCATACCCGGTCAGGTAGACCATGTCGATATCGGACGCCTTCGACGCGATCTTCTCTTCGAGGATCTTCGCGCCTTCGTTGACGAGCGCGAACACCAGCCGCTCGACGATCTCGTCGTCGCCGATCTTGCGCCGCTCGACGCCGCGCTCCTTCGAGTACGCGACGACCATCTCGTCGACGAGCGACGACGGCTTCGCCTTGCGGTCGCCCGGCACGTAGTCGTACCAGCCGGCGCCCGTCTTCTGGCCGAAGCGGCCCTGTTCGCACAGGCGGTCGGCGATCTTCGAATAGTGCAGATCGGGCTGCTCGACGTAACGGCGCTTGCGGATCGCCCAGCCGATGTCGTTGCCGGCGAGGTCGCTCATCCGGAACGGCCCCATCGCGAAGCCGAACTTCTCGATCGCGCGATCGACCTGCGCGGGCAGCGCGCCTTCCTCGAGCATGAACAGCGCCTGGCGGATGTACTGCTCGATCATCCGGTTGCCGATGAAGCCGTCGCACACGCCCGACACGACCGCCGTCTTGCGGATCTTCTTCGCCACCGCCATCACGGTCGCGAGCACATCCTTCGCGGTCTGCGCGCCGCGCACGACCTCGAGCAGCTTCATCACGTTCGCCGGGCTGAAGAAGTGCATGCCGACGACGTCCTGCGGGCGCTTCGTGAACGCCGCGATCTTGTCGACGTCGAGCGTCGACGTGTTCGACGCGAGGATCGCGCCCGGCTTCGCGACTTCGTCGAGCTTCTTGAACACCTGCTCCTTCACGCCGAGTTCCTCGAACACCGCTTCGACGATCAGGTCGGCGTCCTTCAGGTCGTCGTAGGACAGCGTCGGCGTGATCAGCGCGATGCGTGCGTCGAGCTTCTCCTGCGTGAGCTTGCCCTTCTTCACCTGCGCGTCGTAGTTCTTGCGGATCGTCGCGAGGCCGCGCTCGAGCGCATCCTGCTTCGTCTCGAGCAGCGTGACCGGCAGCCCCGCGTTGATGAAGTTCATCGCGATCCCGCCGCCCATCGTGCCCGCGCCGATCACGCCGACCCGGCGGATCTCGCGCAGCGGCGTATCGGCCGGCACGTCGGGAATCTTGCTCGCCGCCCGTTCGCCGAAGAACGCATGGCGCAGCGCGCGGCTTTCCGGCGTCATCATCAGCGCGACGAAACCCTCGCGCTCGGCGATGCTGCCTTTGTCGAAGCCGTTCAGCACGCCGGCCTCGATCGCGTCGATGCACTTGTGCGGCGCGGGGAAATTCGGCGCGGCGGCCCGCGCGGAATTGCGCGCGAACTGGATGAAGCCCGCCGCGTTCTCGTGGACGATCTTGCGATCGCGGACGCGCGGATGCGGGCCGTTCTGCGCGCCGACCTTGCGCGCGAACGCGACGGCCGCGTCGAGCAGGTCGCCGTCGGCCATTTCGTCGAACAGCCCGCTCTTCGCGAGTTGCTCCGACGGCACCGGCGCGCCCGACACGATCATGTTCAGCGCGGTTTCGAGGCCGACCGCGCGCGGCAGGCGTTGCGTGCCGCCCGCGCCCGGCAGCAGCCCGAGCTTCACTTCGGGCAGCGCGACCTGCGCGCCGGGCGCGGCGATGCGGTAGTGCGCGCCGAGCGCAAGCTCCAGCCCGCCGCCCATCACGACGCTGTGCAGCGCCGCGACGACCGGCTTCGCGCTTGCCTCCACCGCGCGGATCACGGTGTGCAGCGTCGGCTCCTGCAGCGCCTTCGGCGTATTGAATTCGGTGATGTCGGCCCCGCCCGAGAACGCGCGGCCCGCGCCGGTCAGCACGATGGCCGTGATCGACGGATCCTGCGCGGCGCGATCGAGCGCGTCCATGACGCCCTGGCGGGTCGACAGGCCGAGCCCGTTGACGGGCGGATTGTTGAGCGTGATGACGGCCACGCCGTCGCGAGTCGAGTAATCCACTGCCATCTGCCTGCCTCCATGCATCGCGCGCCGGATTGGCTGCGCTTCATTGTGCGCGGTCGAACGGCCGCATGTCCGAATGAACGCAGGCAGCATACAACGAAAAAGCACGGTCGTTCAATTTGAATTTCGTTCCCGATCCGGGGACGGATCGGGGGATCGCATCGGGACCGAATCGCGGGCCGACGGCGGCCCGGACGCGAAGGCTTACGGCGCGCACACCGCCGTCGGCAACACGTAATCGCGGAACGTCTCGCGCAGCTTCAGCTTCTGCAGCTTGCCGGTCGCGGTGTGCGGCAGCGATTCGACGAACACGACGTCGTCGGGAATCCACCATTTCGCGACCTTGCCCTCGTAGAACGCGAGCAGCGCGTCGCGGCTCAGGTTCGCGCCTTCGCGCGGCACCACGACGAGCAGCGGCCGCTCGGTCCATTTCGGGTGCGCGCACGCGATGCACGCGGCTTCGGCCACCCCGGGATGCGCGATCGCGACGTTCTCGATGTCGATCGAACTGATCCACTCGCCGCCCGACTTGATCACGTCCTTGCTGCGGTCGGTAATCTGCAGGAAGCCGTCGGGGTCGATCGTCGCGACGTCGCCGGTCGGGAACCAGCCGTCCGCCAGCGGCGACGCATCGCCGCGAAAGTAGTGGTCGATCACCCACGGCCCGCGCACCTGCAGTTCGCCGAACGCGACGCCGTCCCACGGCAGCTCGCGGCCGTCGTCGCCGACGATCCGCATGTCGACGCCGCAGATCACGCGCCCCTGCTTCTCGAGCAGCCGGCGCTGCGCGTCGAGCGGCCGCTGCGACTGCGCCCAGTTGAGCTTCGCGAGCGTGCCGAGCGGCGACAGTTCGGTCATTCCCCATGCATGGATCACGCGCACGCCGTATTCGTCCTCGAACGTGCGCAGCATCGCGGGCGGGCACGCGGAGCCGCCGATCACCGTGCGGTTCAGCGTCGAGAAACGCACGCCGGCCTCGCGCATGTAGTTCAGCAGGCCGAGCCATACGGTCGGCACGCCCGCAGAGAACGTCACGCGCTCGGCCTCCATCAGCTCGTACAGCGATTTCCCGTCGAGGTCCTTGCCGGGCAGCACCAGCTTGCCGCCGGTGAGCGGCACCGCGTACGGCAGCCCCCATGCGTTGACGTGGAACATCGGCACGACGGGCAGCACGGCGTCCATCGCGGACAGGTTCATCGCGTCGGGCAGCGCGGCGCCGTATGCATGCAGCACGGTCGAGCGATGCGAATACAGCACGCCCTTCGGGTTGCCGGTCGTGCCCGACGTGTAGCAGAGCCCCGATGCCTGCTGCTCGTCGAGGCGCGGCCAGTCGTAGCGGCCGTCCTCGACTTCGACGAGCGTTTCGTAGCAGAGGAACGGCGTCGCGCCGGACGGCAGGTGCGCGGCGTCCGTCATCGCGATCCAGCCCTTCACGTGCGGGCATTGCGGCGCGATCGCATCGACGAGCGGCGCGAAATTGATGTCGAAGAAGACGTAGCGGTCTTCCGCGTGATTGACGATGTACGCGATCTGTTCGGGAAACAGGCGCGGGTTGATCGTATGGCACACGGCGCCCATCCCGCCGATCCCGTAATACGCTTCCAGATGCCGGTACCCGTTCCACGCCAGCGTGCCCACGCGGTCGCCGGTTGCGACGCCGAGCCGCGCGAGCGCCTGCGCCAGTTGCTTCGCGCGGCGTTCGCAATCGCGATACGTGTAGCGATGCAGGTCGCCTTCGACGCGCTTCGACACGATTTCCGTGTCGCCCGCATGCCGCGCGGCATGCGCGATCAGCGACGACACCAGCAGCGGCACATCCATCATCTGGCCCAGCAACGGCTTACCCATCGTCTTGTTCTCCGTGAGGATGCGAATCGGTGACCCGCCTCGCGGCCGTTTCCATCCGGAAGCAGCCCGCATGCGCGCCCGTCAGCGGCCCGGACGGGCGTGGCGCACGATGCGCGGGCCGCCATGCGGGCGGCGCGACGCCGCCTTACAATATCGGCTTACCCAGAGGCGCTCAACATGTCGTTTTCCCGAAGCGCAGCCGATGCGGCTGACACTCTCCCCGACCTCGCCGCGACGCTCGGCGCGCCCGCCGAACGCGCGTTCGTCACGCTCGGCGACGCGTTTCATACGCGGCTGCCGGCCGCGCCGCTGGCCGCGCCGTACGTCGTCGGCTTTTCCGACGAAGTCGCGCAGCTGCTCGACCTGCCGCCCGCGATCGCCGCGCAGCCCGGCTTCGCCGAGCTGTTCGCCGGCAACCCGACGCGCGACTGGCCTGCGCACGCGATGCCGTACGCGTCGGTCTATTCCGGCCATCAGTTCGGCGTGTGGGCCGGCCAGCTCGGCGACGGCCGCGCGCTGACGATCGGCGAGTTGCCCGGCGCTGACGGCCGGCGCTACGAACTGCAGCTCAAGGGCGGCGGCCGCACGCCGTATTCGCGGATGGGCGACGGCCGCGCGGTGCTGCGCTCGTCGATCCGCGAATTCCTGTGCTCGGAAGCGATGCATCACCTCGGCATCCCGACCACGCGCGCGCTGACGGTGATCGGCTCCGACCAGCCGGTGGTGCGCGAGGAGATCGAGACGGCGGCCGTCGTCACGCGCGTGTCGGAAAGCTTCGTGCGCTTCGGCCACTTCGAGCACTTCTTCTCGAACGATCGCCCCGACCTGCTGCGCCAGCTGGCCGATCACGTGATCGACCGCTTCTATCCGGCCTGCCGCGACGCGGACGATCCGTACCTCGCGCTGCTCGAGGCCGCGACGCTGCGCACGGCCGACCTCGTCGCGCAATGGCAGGCGGTCGGCTTCTGCCACGGCGTGATGAACACCGACAACATGTCGATCCTCGGCGTGACGATCGACTACGGTCCGTTCGGCTTCGTCGATGCATTCGACGCGAACTACATCTGCAACCACTCGGACACCAACGGCCGCTATGCGTACCGGATGCAGCCGCGCATCGCGCACTGGAACTGCTATTGCCTCGCGCAGGCGCTGCTGCCGCTGATCGGGCTGCAGCACGGCATCGCCGACGACGACGCGCGCGCCGAGCGCGCGGTGGACGACGCCCAGGCCGTGCTCGCGAAGTTTCCGGAGCGCTTCGGCCCCGCGCTCGAACGCGCGATGCGCGCGAAGCTCGGCCTCGAACTCGAACGCGACGGCGACGCCGAGCTCGCGAACAAGCTGCTCGAGACGATGCATGCGAGCCACGCGGATTTCACGCTGACGTTCCGCCGGCTCGCGCAGATCTCGAAGCACGACGCGAGCCGCGACGCGCCCGTGCGCGACCTCTTCATCGACCGTGAAGCATTCGACGCATGGGCGAACCTCTACCGCGCGCGGCTGTCCGAGGAAACGCGCGACGACGCGGCTCGCGCGGTTGCAATGAACCGCGCGAACCCCAAATACGTGCTTCGCAACCATCTGGCCGAAGTTGCGATCCGGCGCGCGAAGGAAAAGGATTTTTCGGAAGTCGAGCGGCTCGCGCGGATCCTGCGTCGCCCGTTCGACGAACAACCGGAGCATGAAGCGTACGCGGCGTTGCCGCCCGACTGGGCCGGCACGCTCGAAGTGAGCTGCTCGTCCTGAGCCCGCAACCCGCGCATCTCGACCGACCGATCAGGAGAACCCCCATGTCCCACGATTCCGACGACAAGACCTTCCCGTACCAGAAGGACGACGCCGAGCTGCGCCGCCGGCTCACGCCGATGCAGTACGAGGTCACGCAGCACGCGGCGACCGAGCGCGCGTTCACCGGCGAATACACCGACACCGAGGATGCCGGCATCTACAAGTGCGTCGTCTGCAGCACGCCGCTGTTCGAATCCGGCGCCAAGTTCCATTCGGGCTGCGGCTGGCCCAGCTACTTCAAGCCGCTCAACGGCGAGGTGATCGACGAGAAGGTCGACTACTCGCACGGAATGGTGCGCGTCGAGGTGCGCTGCAACCACTGCGGCGCGCATCTGGGCCACGTGTTCGAGGACGGCCCGCGCGACCAGACCGGTTTGCGGTACTGCATCAATTCGGCTGCGTTAAACTTCGAGTCCCGACCCGAAAACGAATGAGCGGCGCCGGGCGGATCTGCCGGGCGGCCAGCCGCGGGCCGGCCGCCCGGCTCCGCGACGGCGATGCCTGGCGGGTCCCTACAACGGTGACAGGCCGCACATGCGGCCTGTCACGCAGCTGCGAGCGCCATGAAATTCCTGTTCGATCTGTTTCCGATCATCCTGTTTTTTGTCGCCTTCAAGGTCTGGGGCATCTTTACCGCCACCGCCGTCGCGATCGTCGCGACGCTGGCCCAGGTCGCCTGGGTCGCCTTCCGGCACCGGAAGGTCGACACGATGCTGTGGGTCAGCCTCGGCGTGATCGTCGTGTTCGGCGGCGCCACCCTCGTCCTGCATGACGAGAAATTCATTCAATGGAAACCGACTGTGCTGTACTGGCTGTTTGCGATCGGGTTGCTCGCCGCGCGTTATGCGTTCAGCAAGAACCTGATCGAGAAGATGATGGGCAAGCAGCTCACGCTGCCGCACCCCGTGTGGGACAAGCTGAACGCCGCCTGGGCGCTGTTCTTCGCGGTGCTCGGCGTCGCGAACCTGTACGTGGTGCACAACTTCACCGAATCGCAATGGGTGAACTTCAAGCTGTTCGGTACGACGGGCGCGATGGTCGTGTTCATCATCCTGCAGAGCCTGTGGCTCACGAAATACCTGAAGGACGAGTGACATGAGCGACGCCTTTCTCCACGCCTCCGCCGACGAACGCATCGCGCTGATCGAAGCGCGCCTCACCGCGTCGCTCGCGCCGCTGTCGCTCACCGTGCGCGACGACAGCGCGCAGCACGCGGGCCATGCGGGCGCGGCCGCCGGCGGCCATTTCACGGTCACGATCGTCTCGTCCGCGTTCGCGGGCAAGCCGCGCGTCGCGCGGCACCGGCTGGTGTATGATGCGCTCGCTGATGCGATGCAGCGCGGCATTCACGCGCTCGCGATCGTGGCTTACACGCCCGAAGAATTCAACGAATCTTCAATCTAGTCTCATTAGGAATTCCCGATGATCCTGAAATCCCCCCGCCTGTGGGTCGCGGCGGCTGCGTTTGCAGCGGCACCGGCATTTGCCCAGAACATCGCCGTCGTCAACGGCACGCCGATTCCGAAATCGCGCGCCGACGCGATGGTCGCGCAGCTCGTCCAGCAAGGCCAGACCGACGGTCCGCAACTGCAGCAGGCCGTGCGCCAGGAACTCGTGAACCGCGAAATCCTGATGCAGGAAGCGATTCGCGAAGGCATCCCGAACCGTCCGGACGTGAAGGCGCAAGTCGCCGTCGCGCAGCAGACCGTCGTGCTGCGCTCGATGATCGAGAGCTTCCTGAAGAAGAACCAGCCGACCGACGCCGAAGTGAAGGCGCGCTACGACGAACTCGTCAAGGGCGTGGGCGGCAACCGCGAGTACCACCTGCACCACATCCTCGTCGAGAGCGAGCAGCAGGCGAAGGACCTGATCGCGAAGATCAAGGGCGGCGCGAAGTTCGAGGATCTCGCGAAGCAATACTCGAAGGATCCGGGGTCGGGCAAGAACGGCGGCGATCTCGACTGGTCCGACCCGAAGGCGTACGTGCCGGAATTCGCGGCGGCCGCGCAGAAGCTGCAGAAAGGCCAGATGACCGACGCGCCGGTGAAGACGCAGTTCGGCTGGCACATCATCCGCGTCGACGACATCCGCGACATCGCGCCGCCGCCGTTCGACCAGGTGAAGGCGCAGATCGCGCAGCAGCTCGTGCAGCAGAAGCTGCAGGCGTTCGAGGAAGGTCTGCGCCAGCAGGCGAAGATCCAGTAACGCCGGCGCGCGTCGTACGCGCATCGACAAGCCGCTCTTCGGAGCGGCTTTTTCTTTTGGCGCGCACGAAACAGATATACCGCGACGCGATGGTGCGCGGCGCGCCGTGCAATAAAAAACCGCTCCGGAGAGCGGCTTTTCCACGCCAGGTGTCGCCCGCCCGCGGCATGCGCTACGCGGCGGGATGGAACACGTCGTGATAACGCACGTCGCCCGCCGGCAGCGAAGCCGATTCGTCGAACGACAGCGCGAGAAAATACTCGGCCGGCACGCCCGGAAACACGATGTCGCCGTGCGGTTCGAACCCGAAACGCGTGTAATACGCGGGCTCGCCGAGCACCACGCAGCCGCGCGCGCCGAGCCGACGCAACGCGTCGAGCCCCGTGCGCACGAGCCCGGCGCCGATGCTCTGCCGCTGGCAATCGGGCCGCACCGCGAGCGGCGCGAGCCCGTACCACTGCTGGCTGCCGGCCGGCTCGCCGCCGATCGCGACCGGCGAGAACGCGACGTGCCCGACGATACGTCCGTCGCGCTCCGCGACGAGCGATACGCTCAGCGCACCGTCCGCACGCAGCGTGTCGACGATGCGCTGCTCGAACGCGCCGCCTTGCGGCTCGCCCGCGAACGCCGCGCGGATCACGCGGCCAATCGCGTCGGCCTCGCTCGCCCGCGCGTCACGCAGCGTGACGACCTCGACCGATGCGTTCGGGTCGAACATCATCCCGATCAGCCGATCCAGCGGCGCGCGTTGCGGAATACGCGCAGCCACGGGCTCGCTTCACCCCAGCCTTCCGGGTGCCAGCTCATCGTGACCGTGCGATGCACGCGCTCCATGTGCGGCATCAGCACCGAGAAGCGGCCGTCGGCCGTCGTCACCGACGTGATGCCGGCCGGCGACCCGTTCGGGTTGAACGGATAGCGCTCGGTCGCTTCGCCGCGGTGGTCGACGTAACGCATCGCGACCGCGACGCGATCGATGTCGCCCTGCTGCGAAAAGTCCGCATAGCCTTCGCCGTGCGCGACCGCGACCGGAATCCGCGAGCCTTCCATCCCCGCGAAGAAGATCGACGGCGACTTCTCCACTTCGACGAACGAGAAGCGCGCCTCGAACTGCTCGGACTTGTTGCGCGTGAACTTCGGCCACGCTTCCGCCCCGGGGATCATCGACGCGATGCTCGACAGCATCTGGCAGCCGTTGCAGATACCGAGTGCGAACGTATCGGGACGCGCGAAGAACGCCGAGAACATGTCGGCGAGATTCGCGTTGAAGCGGATCGTCTTCGCCCAGCCTTCGCCCGCGCCCAGCACGTCGCCGTACGAGAAACCGCCGCATGCGACCGCACCCGCGAAATCGGCCAGCGACGCGCGGCCCGCGAGCAGGTCGCTCATGTGCACGTCGTGCGCATCGAAGCCGGCGCGGTCGAACGCGTAAGCCGTTTCCAGATGCGAGTTCACGCCCTGCTCGCGCAGGATCGCGACGCGCGGCCGTGCGCCCGTCGCGATGAACGGCGCGGCGATGTCGTCGACCGGGTCGAACGTCAGCACCGGCGAGATGCCCGGGTCGGCCGCGTCGAGCAGCGCGTCGTATTCGGCATCCGCGCAGGCCGGGTTGTCGCGCAGGCGCGCGATGCGCCAGCTCACTTCGCTCCATGCGCGATGCAGTTCGGTGCGCGGCGCGTCGAAGATCTTCTTCGCGTCGCGGTACACCTCGATCACGTCGCGATCGTTGACCGAGCCGATCACGTGCGAGCACGTCGACAAGCCGAACTCGCGCAGCGCGCCGAGCACCGCGTCGCGGTCGGACGCGCGCACCTGCACGACGGCGCCGAGCTCTTCGGAGAACAGCGCGCGCAGCGTGCGGTCGTCGCGCAGGCCGCTCGTCTGCTTCGCCCAGTCCTTCGCGTCGCCGTAGTCGAATTCGTGGTTCGGGTCGAGCGTCAGCATGTCGACGTTCAGCGACACGCCCGCATGGCCCGCGAACGCCATTTCGCATACCGTCGCCCACAGGCCGCCGTCCGAGCGGTCGTGGTACGCGAGCAGCTTGTCTTGCGCATTGAGCGACTGGATCGCGTTGAAGAAGCGCTTCAGGTCTTCCGCGTCGTCGACGTCCGGCGTCGTGTCGCCGACCTGCTGCGTGACCTGCGCGAAGATGCTGCCGCCCATGCGGTTCTTGCCGCGGCCGAGATCGATCGCGATCAGCACCGTGTCGCCCGCGTCGGCCACGCGGCGCAGTTGCGGCGTGAGATGACGGCGCACGTCCTCGACCGGCGCGAACGCCGAGATGATCAACGACACCGGCGACACGACTTCCTTCGCGACGCCCTGCTCATCCCACTTCGTCTTCATCGACAGCGAGTCCTTGCCGACCGGGATGCCGATCCCGAGCGCCGGGCACAGCTCCATGCCGATCGCCTTGACCGTGTCGAACAGCGCGGCGTCCTCGCCGGCCGTGCCGCACGCGGCCATCCAGTTCGCCGACAGCTTCAGCTTGTCGAGCGACGCGATCGGCGCGCTCGCGATGTTCGTGATCGCTTCGCCGACGGCCATGCGACCCGACGCCGGCGCGTCGATCACCGCGAGCGGCGTGCGCTCGGCCATCGTCATCGCCTCGCCCTTGAAACCGGCATAGTCGAGCGCGGTGATCGCGCAGTCGGCCACCGGCACCTGCCACGGGCCGACCATCTGGTCGCGCACCGACGTACCGCCGACCGAACGGTCGCCGATCGTGATCAGGAACGACTTGCTGCCGACCGTCGGGTGCTTCAGCACGTCGAGCGCGACGGCCGACAGCGCGATGCCCGTCACGTCGACCGGCGCACGCTCGGTCGTCACACGCGCGACGTCGCGGTGCATGCGCGGCGGCTTGCCGAGCAGCACTTCCATCGGCATGTCGACCGGGTATTCGTCCGCGCCCGTCGCTTCGTCGTCGACGAGCTTCAGCTCGCGTTCGTCGGTCGCGACACCGACTACCGCGAACGGGCAGCGCTCGCGCGCGCAGATCGCCTCGAAGCGCGGCAGGTCGGCCGGCGCGATCGCCAGCACGTAGCGCTCCTGCGCTTCGTTCGACCAGATTTCGCGCGGCGACAGGCCCGATTCCTCGAGCGCGACCTTGCGCAGTTCGAAGCGCGCGCCCTTGCCCGCGCCGTCGACGATTTCGGGGAACGCGTTCGACAGGCCGCCCGCGCCGACGTCGTGGATGCTCAGGATCGGGTTTTCCGCGCCGAGTTGCCAGCAGCCGTTGATCACTTCCTGCGCGCGACGCTCGATTTCCGGGTTGCCGCGCTGCACCGAGTCGAAGTCGAGTTCGGCGGTGTTCGCGCCGGTCGCCATCGAGCTCGCGGCGCCGCCGCCCATGCCGATCCGCATGCCGGGGCCGCCGATCTGGATCAGCAGCGAGCCGGCCGGCACGTCGTGCTTGTGCGTGTGCTGATCCGCGATGTTGCCGAGGCCGCCCGCGATCATGATCGGCTTGTGATAGCCGTGCACCGTGCCGCCGACGTTCTGCTCGTACACGCGGAAGTAGCCGCCGAGGTTCGGGCGGCCGAATTCGTTGTTGAACGCGGCGCCGCCCAGCGGGCCATCGATCATGATCTGCAGCGGCGACGCGATGCGGTCCGGACGACCGTACGGGCCGTGCACTTCGTTCGGATTGCGCTCGGCGACCGGCTGCGCGGCGTCGCGCGCGTTTTCCCACGGCTGGCGCGCATCGGGCAGGTCGAGGTTCGACACGGTGAAGCCCGTGAGGCCGGCCTTCGGACGCGCGCCGCGGCCCGTCGCGCCTTCGTCGCGGATCTCGCCGCCCGCGCCGGTCGCCGCCCCCGGGAACGGCGAGATCGCCGTCGGATGGTTGTGCGTCTCGACCTTCATCAGCGTGTGCGTGAGTTCGGTGTGGCGGCCGTAGCGCTCGCCCGGCTCGCCGGCCGCACCGGCCTTGCGCGGGAACCAGCGCTCGGCTTCGGCGCCGACCATGATCGACGAGTTGTCCGAATACGCGACGATCGTGCCCTGCGGGCTCAGCTTCTCGGTGTTGCGGATCATCGCGAACAGCGACATGTCCTGCGCTTCGCCGTCGATCGTCCACTGCGCGTTGAAGATCTTGTGGCGGCAGTGTTCGCTGTTGGCCTGCGCGAACATCATCAGTTCGACGTCGGTCGGGTTGCGTTCGAGCTTGCGGAACGCGTCGACCAGATAGTCGATCTCGTCGTCGGCGAGCGCGAGGCCCAGCTCGACGTTCGCACGCTCCAGCGCGCCGCGGCCGACGCCCAATACGTCGACGGTCGACAGCGGCTTGGCCGGCAGTTCGTCGAACAGGTGTTTCGCATCGTCGCGCGCCGCGACCACGCTTTCGGTCATCCGGTCATGCAGCGCGGCCGCGACGGCCGCGCGCGCGTCGTCCGACAGCGCCTTCTTGCCGCCGAGCAGGCCCGACTTCAGCGTGACCGTGAATTCGACGCCGCGCTCGATGCGGCGCACCTGCGTGAGGCCGCAGTGCTGCGCGATGTCGGTCGCCTTGCTCGCCCACGGCGAAACCGTGCCGAAGCGCGGCAGCACGACGAAGGTCTCGGTCGCGCCCTTCTCGCCCGCCGGCTGGAACGGCGCGCCGTAGTGCATCAGCGCATCGATGCGCGCGCTGTCGTCGGCCGACAGCGGCTCGGCCGCATTGACGAAGTGCAGGAACTGGCCGCGCACCGCGACGATGTTGGCGTCGATTTGCCTGAGCGTGTCGAGCAGACGGGTTTGACGGAAATCGGAGAGGGCCGAAGCGCCGGGAAAACACGAGAAGTGAGCCATGGGCTGGACTGACGTCGATGAGTCGCGCGGGGTGGCGACGTGGGGCGAAAGGAAGGCCGTAATTATACCCGGAAGTCGGCCGCCCAAGACCGGCCAATCGGTAGTCCGGCTGCACCGCCACGGTGCTGGTGCGGGCGGCACGCGCGGCTGTCCGCCGGATCGGCCTCTATCGGCCCGGGCGCCGGCCGCCGCCGCATGGCCGCACGGCCATGCTCGCCCGCCGCCGGCTCGCGCACTTTTGGCGCTATCATTCCGGGTTCACCGGGCCCGGGCCCTCAGCGAATTCTCACCGGGCGGCGTGCGCGCCGCCCGTCATCGAAGCAATCTCAATGGATGTCATCGTCATCGGCGGCGGAATCAGCGGCGTCGCCACCGCCTACCAGCTGCGCGCGGCCGGCCATCGCGTATGCGTGGTCGAACGCCACGCGACCGTCGCGCAAGGCGCGACCTACGGCGACGGCGGCGCGCTGCTGCCGAGCCCGCTCGACGTCTGGTTCGGCCCGACTTTCATGCACCAGCGCCAGGCGCGCGACAGCGGCATCGTCTACAAGCCGGGCTTCAACGGCGGCGTGCGCCGCTTCATCAAGCAGCTCGGCACGCTGCGCGAGCCCGATGCATTCGCCGCGCAGTACGCACGGCTGCGCCCGCTGATCGACGTGTCGCGCGACGCGCTCGCCGATATCGAGGCGCGCCTCGAGCTCGAATTCGAGCAGAAGCCCGGCATCCTGCACATCGTGCGCGATCCGCGCGACTGGGACGCGCTGCAGCCCGCGCTCGACCTGCTGCGCACACTCGACCAGCCTTACCGCACGCTCACCGCCGACGAATGCGTGGCGCTCGAACCGTCGGTACCGGCCGAGCCCGGCTTTGCCGGCGGCGTGCTGCTCGAAACCGAGCGCACCGGCAACTGCCCGCTGTTCGCGAAACTGGTCAAGCAGACGCTCGACGAGCATGGCGTGCAGTTCCGCTTCGGTGCGGACGTCGCCGCGATCCGCGTCGACAACGGCCGCGTCGCGGTCGAGCTCGCCCCGCCGGGCAACCGGAGCGCGGCGCACGCGCGCGAGGTCGACGTGATGTCGGCCGACGCGATCGTGGTCGCCGCCGGCGCCGGCAGCCTTGCGCTGCTCGAACGGCTCGGCTGGCGCCTGCCGCTGCACCCGGTGCGCGTGCATACGCTCACCGCGCCGGTCGCGTACGAAGAACATGCGCCGCACCTGAGCGTCGTCGATTCGATCAAGCGGATCTCGATCACGCGCACCCACCAGCGGCTGCGCATCGGCGGGGCCGCCGTGCTGCAGAGCCTGGCGGATACCGCGAAGCCGCTCGCCGAGCCGCTGTCGGAGGCCGCGCTCGCGCTGCTCGGCCAGGCCGTCCACGACTGGGTGCCCGGCGCCGCGAAGATCTCGGCCGCGCTGTCGTGGCAAGGCATGCAACTGCTGTCGCCGGACGGCTTGCCCGTCGTGGGTCCGACCCCGCATCCGCGCGTGTTCGTCAATTTCGGCCATGGCCCGGCCGGCTGGGGCCTCGCGTGCGGGTCTGCTAAAGTGGTGACCGACTATCTGGGCGGCAACGTCCAGCACTGGCCCGCCGACACGCTCGCCGCGCTGAACGCCGGCCGCTTCACGACCTGACCGCCGCGGGCCGGCCCGTGGCGGCATCCTTGCCAGCCGCCACGATCCCGCGATGACCGTTACCCCCGCTCCCCCCGTTCGCCCCCCGTTCCCCGATTCCGATCCGATCGCGCTGCTGCGCGTCGCCGACCTGCGCGCGGCCGAAGCCGACGCCGCCGCCGCGCTGCCGCCGCACACGCTGATGGGCCGCGCCGGCGCGGCCGCCGCGCGCTGGCTGTCCGAGCGCGTCGCCGGCGACGATCGCCCCGTCTGGTTCGCGGTCGGCCCCGGCAACAACGGCGGCGACGCGCTGGTGGCCGCCGCGCAACTCCAGCAGCTCGGCGTCGCGACGCATGCGTGGATGCCGGTGCCGGTCAAGCCGGACGACGCGCAATGGGCGCTCGGTCTCGCACGCTCGGCCGGCGTGCCGCTGTCGGCCACCCCGCCCGCGTCGCTGGAGGGCTATGCGTGGGTCGTCGACGGGCTGTTCGGCATCGGTCTCGGCCGCGCGCTCGATGGCGCGTTCGCCGAACAGGCAGCACGCATCGCCACCCATGCGCGCGGCGGCGGCCGCGTGCTCGCGCTCGACGTGCCCAGCGGGCTCGACAGCGACACGGGCCGCATCGTCGGCGCGGGCGTCGCCGTGGCGGCCACGCAGACGCTCACCTTCATCGGCGCGAAGCCCGGCCTCTACACGGGCGACGGCCGCGATCTCGCCGGCGAAATCCACGTCGCGTCACTCGACGTCGCGCCGCCCGCCGCGCCGGCCATCGTGCTGAACGCGCCCGCGCGGTTCGCCGCGGCGCTGCCCGCGCGCGCGTTCGCGTCCCACAAGGGCACGTACGGCAGCCTCGCGGTGCTCGGCGGCGACACCGGCATGTGCGGCGCGCCGATCCTCGCCGCGCGCGCCGCGCTGTTCGCGGGCGCCGGCAAGGTGCACGTCGGCTTCCTCGGCGCGGGCGCGCCGCCGTACGACCCGCCGTTCCCCGAACTGATGCTGCATCCGGCCGACACGCTCGACCCCGGCGCGATGACCGCGATCGCGGCCGGTTGCGGGCTCGGCACGCGCGAAGCCGCGGCGACGCTCGTGCGCGACGTGCTCGCGCACGACACGGCGACGCTGCTCGATGCCGACGCGCTGAACCTCGTCGCGACGCACGCGGACCTCGCGACCGCCGTCGCCGCGCGTGGCGCACGCGGCAATCCGTGCGTGCTGACGCCGCATCCGCTCGAAGCCGCGCGCCTGCTCGGCGGCGACACGGCCGCCGTGCAGCGCGATCGCGTCGCGGCCGCGCAGGCGCTCGCCGCGCGTTACGCGGCCATCGTCGTGCTGAAAGGCTCGGGTACGGTGATTGCGGCGCCCGACGGCCGCGTGACGATCAACCCGACCGGCAACGCGGCGCTCGCCACCGGCGGCACCGGCGACGTGCTCGGCGGCCTGATCGGCGCGCTGCTCGCGCAGCGGGTCGCACCTTACGAAGCCGCGCTGGCCGGCGTCTACCTGCACGGCCTCGCGGCCGACACGCTGACCGCGACCGGCACCGGCCCGGCCGGGCTCACCGCCGGCGAGCTCGCGCCGATGGTGCGCACGCTGATCAATCGCCTTTTTTATCCGTCGCCGCGCGCCGACACGTAACGCCGCTATACTGACTGCCCCGCCGCACGGCGGGCCTTCTCGTCCGCCGGCTTTCCGATCACGATGAGCCGGCGCGGCATTCCTCCCGATTCACGCTTCACTCGAACCGCCATGACGCTGAAATCGCTCCCCGCCTGGACTGCCCTTCAATCCCACTTCGAACAGATCCGCCACGCGCGGCTGCGCGACTGGTTCGCGCCGGAAAACGATCGCGCGCCGACCCGCGCCGAACGCTTCACGATTCCGGGCGGCGGTCTCGCGGCCGATTTCTCGAAGAACCGCATCGACGACGAAACGCTGCGCCTGCTCGTGCAGCTCGCGCGCGACGCCGGCGTCGAAGCGCGCCGCGACGCGATGTTCGCGGGCGAGGTCGTCAACCCGACCGAAGGCCGCGCGGCGCTGCACACCGCACTGCGCGCGACCGATCCGCAGGCGCCGTTCCACGCGCAGGTGAGCGCCGAGCGCGCGAAGATGGCGACGTTCGCGCGCGCCGTGCGCAGCGGTACGTGGACGGGCTATACGGGCAAGCGCATCCGCCACGTGATCAACATCGGCATCGGCGGCTCCGATCTGGGCCCGAAGATGGTCGTGCATGCGCTGCACCACGTCGCGACGCCCGAGATCTCGACCCACTTCGTGTCGAACGTCGACGGCGCCGATCTCGCGCGCGTGCTCGAACAGGTCGATCCCGAGGAAACGCTCGCGATCATCGTGTCGAAGACGTTCACGACGCTCGAGACGATGACGAACGCACGCTCGCTGCGCGACTGGTTCGTCGCGCGCGGCTGCCCCGAGGACGCGCTCGCGAAGCACTTCGTCGGCGTGTCGGCGAACCCGGCCGAAGTCGTGAAGTTCGGCATCGCGGCGGACAACGTGTTCGAAATGTGGGACTGGGTCGGCGGCCGCTATTCGCTGTGGTCGGCGGTCGGCCTGTCGATCATGATCGCGGTCGGCCCCGAACAGTTCGACGAACTGCTGGCCGGCGCGAACGACATGGACCGCCACTTCCGCGAAGCGCCGCTCGAGCGCAATTTGCCGGTGCTGCTCGGCCTGATCGGCATCTGGTACCGGAATTTCTTCGGCTCGCAGAGCTATCTCGTCGCACCGTACTCGGAAGCGCTGCACTACCTGCCGTCGTACCTGCAGCAGCTCGAGATGGAAAGCAACGGCAAATCCGCGCGCCTGGACGGCGCCTTCGTCGACTACCCGACGTCGGCCGTCACGTGGGGCGAGCCGGGCACCAACGGCCAGCATGCGTTCTTCCAGATGCTGCACCAGGGGCCGACGATCGTGCCGATCGACTTCATCGCGGTGCTGACGCCCGAGCATCCGCTCGCGAGCCATCATCCGAAGCTGCTCGCGAACTGCTTCGCGCAGAGCGAGGCGCTAATGCTCGGCCGCACGCTGGAAGAAGCGCGCAAGATCGCCGGGCCGGGCAAGGAGGCGCTCGCGCCGCACCTGACGTTCCCCGGCAACCGCCCGACCACGACGCTGCTCGTCGATGCGCTGACGCCGCGCACGCTCGGCGCGCTGATCGCGCTTTACGAGCACAAGGTGCTCGTGCAGGCGACGGTGTGGGACATCAATCCGTTCGACCAGTGGGGCGTCGAGCTCGGCAAGATTCTGGGCAAGGTCGTCGAGGCCGATCTGTCGGCCGACTCGGTCGATCCGGCGAAGCACGATTCGTCGACCACCGCGCTGATCGAGCGCGCCCGCGCGGCGCTCAAGCGTTGAAGCACTGACGCGACGGCGTCATGCCCGTGCCGGCCGCGCGCTTCACGCTGCGCGGCCGGCACGAACATTCACGCGTTGCGCGATGCCGCGTGCGGCGCGACGATGCGCCCCGCGTCGATGGTAACCGTCGTCGCGCAGCGGCGCGCGAGTTCGGCATCGTGCGTGACGAGCACGAGCGTCGCGCCGTGCATGCGGTTCAGTTCGAACATCAGGTCGATGACCGCGTGGCCGGTGGCCGCGTCGAGGCTACCGGTCGGCTCGTCGGCGAACAGGATCGCCGGCCGCGTGACGAACGCGCGTGCGAGCGCGACGCGCTGCTGTTCGCCGCCCGACAGCAGCTTCGGATAATGCGCGGTGCGTTCGCCGAGACCGACCTGCACGAGCAGCGCCCGGGCGCGGTCGGCCGCATCGCGCGCGCTGATGCCGCCCTGCAGTTCGAGCGGCAGCATCACGTTCTCGAGCGCCGTCAGGTGCGGCATCAGCTGGAACGACTGGAACACGAAACCGACCGCGCCGTTGCGCAATGCCGCCCGCTCGTCCTCGTCGAGCTGGTCGAGCACGCGGCCGAGCAGGCGAACCGTGCCGCT
This sequence comes from Burkholderia sp. AcTa6-5, assembly GCF_017815075.1. Classification (NCBI taxonomy): domain Bacteria; kingdom Pseudomonadati; phylum Pseudomonadota; class Betaproteobacteria; order Burkholderiales; family Burkholderiaceae; genus Burkholderia; species Burkholderia sp. AcTa6-5. The sequence continues at coordinate 142,573 of NZ_JAGIQE010000010.1, forward strand.
CGTCGCGCTGTCCAACCCTGCGAGCAGGCCGAGCAGCGTCGATTTGCCCGACCCCGACGCGCCGACGATCGCGAGGCTGCTGCCCGGCTGCACGGCGAGCGTGATGTCGTCGAGGATCGTCAGCTCGCCCGTTGCATCGGCAACCCGCTTGCACACGTCATGGACTTCGATGATCGGATCGGTAATCTTGAACATGGACACGACATTTCGCTGGAAAAGACGCGCGGCGACCGCCGCGCTGCTGGGCACCCTGCTGGCCGTCACCGTGCCCGTACGCGCTGCGACGGCGCCGGCATCGAGCCCGCCCGTGATCGTCGTGCTCGGCGACAGCCTGTCGGCCGAATACGGATTGCCGCGCGACACCGGCTGGGTGGCGTTGCTGCGGCAACGGCTCGCGACCGAGCGAATCGATTATAGCGTCGCGAACGCCAGCGTCAGCGGCGACACCACGAGCGGCGGCCGTGCGCGGCTGCCCGCGGTGCTGCAGCGGCTCAAGCCGTCGATCGTCGTCGTCGAACTCGGTTCGAACGATGCGCTGCGCGGCGTGCCGCTCGCGACGACCGAACAGAACCTGCGCGATATCATCGCCGGCGCGCGACGTGCGCAGGCAAAGGTCGTGCTGGTCGGCATGTACGTGCCGCCCAATTACGGCCCCGACTACACGCAGAAGTTCCATGCGCTCTATACGCGGCTGTCGAAGGATCTCGCCGTGCCGCTCGTGCCGTTCCTGTTGGCCGGCATCGAGAACAAGCCCGAGATGTTCCAGGCCGACCAGATGCACCCGGCACGGCAGGCCCAGGGCATCCTGCTCGACAACGTATGGCCGGCGCTGAAGCCGCTGCTCGGCAAGCCGCACGGCTGACCGCGGCTGCACCGGAAAACAAAAAGCCCCGCTTCGAGCGGGGCTTTTCGATGGTTGCGGGCGAAACGATGCTCAGTTGTCGCCGTCCTGCTGCTGGCTGGCCGTCGTGCTGCCGTACAGCTTCACCTTCGAGCGATCGCGCAGCGCGGCGAGGTACGCTTCGCCTTCGCTTTGCGCGTCGACCTGCGCCATCTGCTGCTGCGCGGCGGCCAGTTGCTGCGGATCGACCGCGGAACCGGGGATCACCGCGTTCACGCGGTAGATCGCATAGCCGTCCGCACCGAGGTCGACACCGACGTAAGCCGGCAGCGTCTTCGCATCGACCTTGTAGACGGCGCTCAGCGCAGCCGGCGTCAGGCCCTGCGACTGCGTGCGCGACACCTTCTGCGCGGCCGTAAAGCCGTCGGCCGACTTCGACTTCTGCAATTCGGCCAGCTTCGCCGCACCGTCCTTCTTCGCGAGTTCCGCGGCCTGCTCGGCGATGACCTTCTGGCGCACGACGTCCTTGATCGCGTCGAGCGCGGGCACCGCAGCCGGCTTGTGCTCGGTCACGCGCGCCGAGATCAGCGTGTTGTTGCCGACGTCGATCGCCTGCGTGTTGTTCTGGTTCTTCACCGCGTCGTTCGCGAACACGGCGGCCAGAAACTTCGGATTGTTCAGCGGGCTCGTCGGCGGCAACTGCGGATTCGGCGTCGGCGTGACGGTGGCCGTCTGGATCGTCAGCTTGTACTTGTCCGCGGCCGGCTGCAGCGTCTTCGCCTTTTCATAGACGGTCGATGTGAAACCTTCCGCATTGTCCGAGAACGCCTTCGCTGCGTACTGCTGCTTCAGGTCGATCGCGATCTGGTCTTTCACTTCCGCGAACGGCTTGACGACGGCCGGCTTCACTTCGGTCGCCTTCAGGATGTGGAAACCGAGATCCGACTGCACGAGACCGCTCACGTCGCCCTGCTTGAGCGAGAACGCGGCATCGTCGAACGCCTTGCCGCCCGCGGTCGAACCGCGCGTGATGAAGCCGAGGTCGCCGCCCTTCGCCGCCGACGGCGCGTCCTGCGAGTTCTTCTGCGCGATCTGCGCAAATTGATCGGGATGCGCTTTCACGTCGGCGAGCAGTTGCTCGGCCTTCGCTTTCGCGGCCGCCTTGTCGGCCGCGCTGGCGCTGCCCGGCGCGGCGATGAAGATGTGGCTCACGCGCACCTGCGCTTCGGTACGGAAGTGCGTCGGGTTGTCGTCGTAGAACTTCTTGATGTCCGCTTCGGTCGGCTGCGCGCTCGCGGCCGCCGCGGCCGGCGAATAGACGAGGTACTGGATCGTCGCGGTTTCCGGCGTCGCGAAGCTCTGCTTGTGCGCGTCGTAGTACGCGGTGAGCTGCGCGTCGGTCGGCTGGACCTTCGCTGCGAAGTCGCTCGTCTTCAGCACGAGCGCCTGCACTTCACGCTGCTGCGCAGCGAGTTCGGACAGGCGTTGCGCGAGGCTCTTCGGCGTGAACGCGCTCGACACGATGCTCGCAGGAATCTGCTGCAGCGACAGGCTGTAACGCACGCGCTCCTGATACTGCTCGGGCGTCATCCCCTGGAATGACAGCAGTTGCGCATAGCGTTCGACGTCGATCGTGCCGTCGGGCTTCTTCAGCGACGCGATCATCGGGTCGCTCATCAGCGCGTCGCGCACCGCGTTGTCGGACGCGGTCAGGTGCAGACGCTGCGTCTCGTCGGCCAGCACGCGTTGCTGGATCAGGCCGTCGAGCACCTGCTTGCGATGCTCGGGCGTGTCGAACATCTTGATGTCGAACTGCCCACCGAGCGCCTGGCGCGCCTGGTCGATCTGCTGGCGGAACGCGCCGTCGAATTCGACCCGCGTGATCTTGTGCCCGTTGACCGCCGCGACGTTCGCACTGTCGTCGAAGAAGCCGCGGAAGCCTTGGATCCCGACGAAACCCAGCCCCGGCAACACGATCAGGAGCAGGAGCGCCATCATCAGGCGCTGGTGATTACGGAAGAAATCGAGCATGCGTGACGGAAAAATTGGACAAAACGACCGATATTACAACATACGGGGTGGGACGGGAAAAAAGCAGGCAAATGCTGTGCGCGAACGGAACCGGAATCCGGAAGCCTCGCAGGCGACTTTTCGCCACTCCGCAGCCACGCGCTCGCAAGCGAGCGCAAACCGAACGCACAAACAACAATGCCCGCACAAGGCGGGCATCGTTGTTTGTTTGGCGGAGCGGACGGGACTCGAACCCGCGACCCCCGGCGTGACAGGCCGGTATTCTAACCGACTGAACTACCGCTCCTTGGTCTGGCTGAATCGTGAAACTGGTGGGTGCTGAGGGGTTCGAACCCCCGACCTACGCCTTGTAAGGGCGCCGCTCTACCAGCTGAGCTAAGCACCCGTTTCCGATTCGTTCTGACTGCGATCTGCGTTTGCGCATCAACAATCAGCGAGCCCGCAAGTTTAATTCATCCCCGATCATTTTGCCAAGCCTGGCGCGCGAATTTTTTACGAACGCGCTCGCATGATTCCGATGCGCGTAAAAAAACCCGCGGACACCGCCGCGGGTTTTCGGGAACGACCGTCAGCAACGACGGCGTTCAGCGCCTCAGTGCTTGACGACTTCCGTCGAGCCGGCATCCTTCGCCGCCTCGCCGACCGGCGCCGCAGCCTTCGCCTCTTCTTCCGGCGGCAGCGGCGTCGGCGAACGCTCGAGCGCGAGCTCCAGCACCTTGTCGATCCAGCGAACCGGCACGATCTCGATCGCGTTCTTCACGTTGTCCGGAATGTCCGCGAGATCCTTCACGTTCTCTTCCGGGATCAGCACGAGCTTGATGCCGCCGCGATGCGCCGCCAGCAACTTTTCCTTCAGCCCGCCGATCGGCAGCACTTCGCCACGCAACGTGATTTCGCCCGTCATCGCGACGTCGGCCCGCACGGGAATACCCGTCAGCACCGACACCAGCGCGGTCGTCATCGCACCGCCGGCGGACGGACCGTCCTTCGGCGTCGCGCCTTCCGGCACGTGGATGTGGATGTCCTGCTTCTCGAACGCTTCGTCCTTGATACCGAGACGACGCGAACGCGAGCGCACGACCGAACGCGCAGCCTCGACCGACTCCTTCATCACGTCGCCGAGCGAGCCCGTACGAATCACGTTGCCCTTGCCCGGCATCACCGCGGCTTCGATCGTCAGCAGATCGCCGCCGACTTCCGTCCACGCGAGCCCCGTCACCTGACCGACCTGGTTTTCCTTCGCCGCGAGGCCGAAGTCGTACTTGCGCACGCCGAGGAACGTATCCAGATTCTCGCCATCGACCTTGATCGCGCCCGACGCCTTCTTCAGCAGCAGCATCTTCACGACCTTGCGGCAGATCTTCGACACTTCCCGCTCGAGCGAACGCACACCGGCTTCGCGCGTGTAGTAGCGGATGATGTCGCGAATCGCCTGCTCGGTGACCTCGATCTCGCCTTCCTTCAGCCCGTTGTTCTTTTTCTGCTTCGGCAGCAGGTAACGCTGCGCGATGCTGACCTTCTCGTCTTCCGTGTAGCCCGACAGACGGATCACTTCCATCCGGTCGAGCAGCGGCGGCGGGATGTTCAGCGAGTTCGACGTCGCGACGAACATCACGTCCGACAGATCGAAGTCGACTTCGATGTAGTGGTCGGCGAACGTGTGGTTCTGTTCCGGATCGAGCACTTCGAGCAGCGCCGACGACGGATCGCCGCGGAAATCCATGCCCATCTTGTCGACTTCGTCGAGCAGGAAGAGCGGATTGCGCACGCCGACCTTCGCGAGGCTTTGCAGGATCTTGCCCGGCATCGAACCGATGTACGTGCGGCGGTGGCCGCGGATCTCGGCTTCGTCACGCACGCCGCCGAGCGCCATCCGGACGAACTTGCGGTTCGTCGCGCGAGCGATCGACTGGCCGAGCGAGGTCTTGCCGACGCCCGGGGGCCCGACGAGGCACAGGATCGGCGCCTTGACCTTGTCCACGCGCTGTTGCACCGCGAGATACTCGAGGATCCGTTCCTTGACCTTCTCGAGGCCGAAGTGATCCTCGTCGAGCACCTGCTCGGCGTTCGACAGGTCGTTGTTGACCTTGCTCTTCTTGCGCCACGGCAGGCCGATCAGCGTGTCGATGTAGTTGCGCACGACGGTCGCTTCCGCCGACATCGGCGACATCAGCTTCAGCTTCTTCAGCTCGGCGTCGGCCTTCTTCTTGGCTTCCTTCGGCATGCGCGCGGCGTTGATGCGCTTCTCGAGCTCTTCGAGATCCGCACCTTCCTCGCCCTCGCCCAGTTCCTTCTGGATCGCCTTGACCTGTTCGTTCAGGTAGTACTCGCGCTGGCTCTTTTCCATCTGGCGCTTCACGCGCCCGCGGATGCGCTTTTCGACCTGCAGGATGTCGATCTCGGCTTCGAGCTGCGCGAGCAGATGCTCGAGGCGCTCGATGACCGGGAACATCTCGAGGATGTGCTGCTTCTGGTCGAGCTTCAGCGGCAGGCGCTCGGCGATCATGTCGGCGAGACGGCCGGCTTCGTCGATGCCCGACAGCGACGTGAGAATCTCCGGTGGGATCTTCTTGTTCAGCTTCACGTACTGGTCGAACTGCGACACGATCGCGCGACGCAGCGCTTCCGTCTCGGCGCTGTCGGCATGATCCGGCTCGAGCGGCATCACTTCGCAGGAGAACTGCGTCTCCTGTTCTTCGATGGACAACGCCTTCGCGCGCTGCAGGCCCTCGACGAGCACCTTCACGGTGCCGTCCGGCAGCTTCAGCATCTGCAGAATGTTGGCGATACAACCGACCTCGTACATGTCCTTTTCGGTCGGTTCGTCCTTGGCCGCGGTTTTCTGGGCGACGAGCATGATGTGCTTGCCGCCTTCCATCGCTGCTTCGAGGGCCTTGATCGATTTCGGCCGGCCCACGAAGAGCGGAATGACCATGTGCGGGAAAACGACGACGTCCCGCAGCGGCAGCAGCGGGAGCGTGATGCGTTCCGGCGGGAGAAGTTGGGTGCCTGACATTTCATTTCCCCATGAGTGGAATCAATTGTTCGGTAATTGAGGCCGCCACAACGAATTGCAAGCCTTCAAGTGCGGGAAATATTCGGTAAGAAAGTAACCACCGCGTGTCGAGTCAGAGTTACCCACAAGATAAACGAAAAAAAGCCGCCCACGGACTCATGAACGGCCTTTTTCGCTGAACATCGTCGGCAAGCCGGTCAGTTCGAACCCGCCACCTTCGGCGTGTCCTCGTAGATCAGCAAGGGCTTGCCGTCCCCATCGATGACATTCTCGTCGATGATGACCTTGCTGACCCCTTTCATCGTCGGCAGCTCGTACATCACGTCGAGCAATGCCTGTTCGATGATCGAACGCAAACCGCGCGCGCCGGTCTTGCGGCGGATCGCCTTGCGGGCGACCGCCTGCAACGCGCCCGGCCGGATTTCCAGCTCGACGCGCTCCATTGCGAACAGCTTGTGATACTGCTTGACGAGCGCATTCTTCGGCTCGACCAGGATCTTCATCAGCGCGGCTTCGTCGAGCTTGCCGAGCGTCGCGACCACCGGCAGGCGGCCGATCAATTCGGGGATCAGACCGAATTTGATCAGGTCTTCCGGTTCCGTTTCGCGCAGCACCTCGCCCGCGTCGCGTTCCTGCTTGCTCTTGACCGTCGCGCCGAAGCCGATACCGGTTTTCTCGGTACGATCGGTGATCACCTTTTCGAGACCGTCGAACGCGCCGCCGCAAATGAACAGGATGTTGGTCGTGTCGACCTGGATGAAATCCTGGTTCGGATGCTTGCGGCCGCCCTGCGGCGGCACCGACGCCATCGTGCCCTCGACGAGCTTCAGCAGCGCCTGCTGGACGCCCTCGCCCGACACGTCGCGCGTGATCGACGGGTTGTCCGATTTGCGGCTGATCTTGTCGATTTCGTCGATGTAGACGATCCCGCGCTGGGCCTTGTCGACCTCGTAGTTGCAGTTCTGCAACAGCTTCTGGATGATGTTCTCGACGTCCTCGCCGACGTAGCCGGCTTCGGTCAGCGTCGTCGCGTCGGCGATCACGAACGGCACGTTGAGCAACCGCGCGAGCGTCTGCGCGAGCAGCGTCTTGCCGGAGCCCGTCGGGCCGATCAGCAGGATGTTGCTCTTCGACAACTCGACGTCGTCCTTCTTGTCGAGATGCTTCAGGCGCTTGTAGTGGTTGTACACGGCCACCGCGAGGATTTTCTTCGCGCGCTCCTGGCCGATCACGTACTGATCGAGGATGTCGCGAATTTCCTGCGGGCTCGGCAGATCGGACCGGGACAGGCTGGCCTCGACGCCGGCGGCAGCCGCCTCGTCGCGAATGATTTCGTTGCAGAGGTCGATACATTCATCGCAGATGAACACCGACGGACCCGCGATGAGTTTTTTCACCTCATGCTGGCTTTTCCCGCAAAACGAGCAATACAACAGCTTCTCGCTGTTCGAACCTTTTTTGTCCGCCATGAATGTAGAGCCTCCGGACAGGTAAATGACATGATACGCCGATTGCTCCGGACGCCGCGCCTAGGGCGCGACCGGAGCCGGCTGGATGCGCTTGCCGCAGATGCTCAGGGCACTCGGGACGTTTGAGGGCGCCGGCCCGAATCGGGGCGGCACCCCGTTTAAGCTCACGGGCGCTTCAGCAGCACCTGATCGATCAGCCCGTACGCCTTCGCGTCCTCGCTCGACATGAAGTTATCACGGTCGGTGTCGCGCGCGATGCGCTCGACGTCCTGGCCCGTGTGCTGCGCGAGCAGGTTGTTCAACCGTTCCTTCAGGTACAGGATCTCGCGTGCCTGGATCTCGATGTCGGATGCCTGGCCGCGCGCGCCGCCGAGCGGCTGGTGAATCATCACGCGCGAGTTCGGCAGAGCAAAGCGCTTGCCCTTCGCGCCCGACGCGAGCAGGAACGCACCCATGCTGGCCGCGAGGCCCATGCACAGGGTCGACACGTCCGGCTTGATGAACTGCATCGTGTCGTAGATCGCCATCCCGGCCGACACCGAGCCGCCCGGGCTGTTGATGTAGAGGCTGATGTCCTTGTCGGGATTCTCGCTCTCGAGGAACAGCAATTGCGCGACCACGAGGTTGGCGGTCTGGTCGTTCACTTCGCCGACCATGAACACCAGGCGCTCCTTCAGGAGACGCGAATAGATATCGTACGAACGCTCGCCGCGGCCGCTCGTTTCGACGACGATCGGCACCAGCCCCAGCGCTTGCGCCTCGAAACCCTGCGGCGCGTTCGAAGCAAGCATGTCCAGCAATTCAGCGCGAGTGATCATTCAATGAACCTTGTTCGAATGGAAAATTGAACGGAAGGAAGCCGCCCGCCCAATCGCCATATTAATGGCAACCGTGCGCTTGACGTAAAAACGGCGTGCGGGCCGTCGCTCCGACAGCCGGCACGCCGCTAGAGCAACACTTACGCTTGCGCCGATGCGCTCGCGAGTGCCTCGAAGCTCACTTCCTTGTCCGTCACCTTTGCCTTGCCCAGCACGAAATCGACGACGTTGCTTTCAACGACGAACGCTTCCATCTCGGCGAGGCGCTGCTGGTTGGAATAATACCAGCGGACCACTTCCTTCGGGTCTTCGTAGCTCTTCGCGAACTCGTCGACTTCCGCGCGGATCTGTTCCGGCTTCGCTTCGAGGCCGTTCGCCTTCACCAGTTCGGCCAGCACGAGGCCCAGCTTCACGCGGCGCTCGGCCTGCTCGACGAACATTTCGGCCGGGATCGGCGCGTCCTTCGCGTTCGGCACGCCGCGCTGCGCCAGATCCTGGCGAGCCATTTCGACGAGACGTTGCTGGTCCTGCTCGATCAGCGCCTTCGGCACGTCGAGTTCGGAAATCTTCAGCAGCGCGTCCATCACCTGGTTCTTGACGATCGACTGCGTGCGACGCTTCGCTTCGCGCTCGAGGTTTTCCTTGATCTCGGCGCGCATCTTCGTGAGGTCGCCGTCTTCGATACCGAGCGACTTCGCGAATTCCGCGTCGATTTCCGGCAGGTGCGGCCATTCGATCTTCTTCATCGTGACCGTGAACTGCGCCGTTTTGCCGGCGACGTCCTTGCCGTGGTAGTCGTCCGGGAACTTGAGGTCGAACGTACGCTGTTCGCCGACCTTCAGGCCGAGCGCCGCCGTTTCGAATTCCGGCAGCATGCGGCCTTCGCCGAGCACGAACGGGAAATCTTCGGCCGTGCCGCCCGGGAACGCGACGTCGTCGATCTTGCCGACGAAGTCGACCGTCACGCGGTCGCCGTTCTTCGCTGCGGTGTCGTCGCCGCCGTCGCCGTGCTCGCCGGCTTCGCCGCGTGCGTGGTAGTGCACGCGCTGCTTGCGCAGGATGTCCAGCGTGCGGTCGATTTCGGCGTCGCCGATCGACGTGGTCGAGCGCTCGACTTCAGCCGTCGCCAGATCGCCGATCTTCACTTCCGGGTAGACCTCGAAGGTCGCGTCGAACGCGTAGGCATTCTCAGCCTGCTCCTGCTTCGGCTCGAAGCTCGGCTGGCCGGCGACGCGCAGGTTTTCCGCGCGGCTGATCGTGAAGAATTCCTGGCCGATCTTGTCGCTCAGCACTTCGGCTTCGACCTGACCCGCGTATTGCTGGGCGACCATCTTCACCGGCACCTTGCCCGGGCGGAAACCCGGCATGCGCACGGTCTTCGCGAGTTTCTGGATGCGGGCGTCGATTTCCTTCTGCACGGTGTCTTTCGGCAAAGAAATCGTCACACGGCGTTCAAGCTTGCCGAGGTTCTCAACAACGTTAGCCATGGCTTCAATCGTCCTAAAATTATTCGAGCGAATCGGGTTTTCCTTGCCGTGCCTGCCTGCAGCATGCGGTGCGTCGCACTCGCACGCCGCGCCGGAGCGCCACGCCATCCCTGCACGCGCCGGATGGCTAGCGCAAGCGGCTCGGAGCACGGCTTTGGCCGGAAGAATCGAGTATTCTAGCAAACAATTTTCCTCATACGGCCAGATCGGTGCGACACGCGTGCGTCCCGCGCCGTCGACGGCCCGTTACACGGCCCACGCACGCGGATCGCGGCTATGCCGAACGGCGTATCCACCGCGCGCGCGCCATCCTGTAAGCTCCGATAGCGTGTGAGCCACTCTCGTGGCCCGACCGCTCATTCTTCACACCAATAACGCCTTCCGGAGACACCATGCCGCACCACCCGTCCGCGCCTGTCGTCGTCATCGCGCCCGATTCGTTCAAAGGCTCGCTTTCCGCCGAGCAGGTCGCGGACGCGATCGCCACCGGCATCCGCCGCGCGCGGCCCGACGCGGTCGTGCGCTGCTGCCCGATGGCCGATGGCGGCGAAGGCACGCTCGACGCGATGCTGGCAGGCGGCGGCACGCGGCGCACGCTGCGGGTGGCCGGTGCGTCGCTGGCGGCGCGCGATGCGGCGGTCGGCGTGATCGATGCGCGCACCGCGATCGTCGAGACGGCCGAGATCGTCGGGATCACCGACCCGGTCGGCATGAGCGTGCCGGTCGACGCGCGCAGCACGCGCGGGATGGGCGACGCAATCCGCACGCTGCTCGACGACGGCGTGCGCCGCTTCTTCGTCGCGCTCGGCGGCAGCAGCACCAACGACGCGGGCGCCGGGTTGCTCGCGGGCCTCGGCCTGCAATGCTTCGACGCCGGCGGCCAGTCGGTCGAGCCGGTGCCGTCGCGGCTCGCCGACATCGCGCACATCGACGCGTCGGGGCTCGATCCGCGCCTGAAGGAAACGGAATTCGTCGGCATGTCCGACGTCGACAACCCGCTGACGGGCGCGCATGGCGCGACCGCCGTATTCGGTCCGCAAAAGGGCGTGACGGCCGCCCAGGTCGCGATCCTCGATGCGGCCCTCGCCCGCTTCGCCGACCTGCTCGAAGCCGCGCTCGACCGCCGCGGCCGCGATCTGCCGGGTGCGGGCGCCGCGGGCGGCCTCGGTTTCGCGCTGCACATGCTCGGCGCACGCTTCGAGCCCGGCGCCGAAGTGGTCGCGCGCCAGGTCGGGCTCGACGCCGCACTGGCCGGCGCCGACTGGCTGATCACCGGCGAAGGCCGCTCCGACGTGCAGACGCTGCACGGCAAGGCGCCGTTCATCGCTTGCCGGCACGCGCGGGCTGCCGGCGTAAGCGCGTCGCTGCTGTCGGGCGCGGTCGACCCGGCCGCGCTGCCGCGCCTGTCCGAGCATTTCTCCGGCTGCTTTTCGCCGGCGCCCGGGCCGATCACGCTCGACGTCGCGATCCGCGACGCGGCCAATCTGCTCGCGAACGAAGCGGAACAGTTGACACGCCTGAAGTACGGTGCACACTGACCGTTGACCCGAGCGCGCGATACAGGAACAATCGGGCCCGCCCTTTTTCTTCAGGATTCGACATGAAAGGCCGTCAAGCCGGGCTCGATCAGTTTCTGACCTATCGCCTCCATGCGCTCACGAAGCGCTCCGACCGCGGGATCGGCGAGGTGTACCGGCACAAGCTCGACATCTCGCTGCCCGAGGCGCGCGTGATCGCCGCCGTCGGCGCATTCGGCCCGTTCTCGATCATGGATCTCGCGCGCCACACCAATCTCGACAAGAGCCAGGCGAGCCGCGCGGCGGAAGCGCTGCTGCGCCAGGGGCTGCTCGAGCGCAGCGCGAGCGACGAAGACGGCCGGATCGTGCTGATCGCGCTGACCACCGACGGTCGCGCGCTGCATCGCAAGATCATGCCGATCGTGCGCAAATGGAACGACGGCTTGCTCGCATGCCTGTCCGACAGCGAACGTCAGACGTTCGAGCGGCTGCTCGACAAGGTCGTCACGCACGCGATCGAACGCGACGACTGAGCCGCGTGGCGGGCCGCCATCGCCGGATTGGCGAGCGCTGGCGGCAGGTTTGATCCGACGCATCAGACAGGCCGCCCGGGTCGCGTCACGTGCGATCCGGGCGGCCCGTTTTGCATCATGCGGCCGGCATCGCACGAAGCCCGCGTGGTCGCGTTGACGGCGTTGCCGGCGGCCGCGAATTCAGCCGCCCCGTGCGCACTACAACCCGCTGTTCGCCGCGCGCTGGCGCAACAACCCGAGCACCGCGTCGCAGTACGGGGTCGGCACGCCAAGCTTGCGGCCGAGCTCCGGAAACACGCCGAGGATCGGCCCGATCTCCAGCGAGCGCCCCGCCTCGAAATCCTGCAGCATCGACGTCTTGAATGCGCCGAGCTTGCGCGTAACCGCGATCCGCTCGGGGCCGCTCATCCCGGTGGACAGGCCGAGCCTCGCGCCGATCGCGGCTGCCTCCTCCATCATCCGCAGCGCGAGATCCTGCGTGAACGGATCGTCGAGCAACTGCTCGGCCGTCGACCCGGTCAGCGCGCTCAGCGGATTCATGTTCATGTTGCCCCACAGCTTCGTCCAGATCTCGGTCCGGATCGCGCGCGTCGATTCGACGTCGAAACCGCCGGCCGAGAGCGCGTCGGCGAACCGCGCGGTGGGCATGTCGAGCCGCGGATCGGGCGTGCCGACGATCAGCCGGTTGCCGCGCCCGCGACGCACGACACCCGGCGCATCGGTACTCGACGACAGGTGCACGACGCAGCCGATCGCCTGTGCAGGCGGCAACGCGGCCGACACCGCGCCGGCGGGGTCGACCGCATCGAGCGGCACGCCGTCGATTGCCCCTTCGAGCCCGTGCGTGAACCACCACGGCAGCCCGTTCATCGCCGCGACGATCACGGTGTCCGGCCCGACCAGCGGCGCGATGCGCGCGGCCAGCGCCGGCAGCGCCTGTGCCTTCAGCGCGATCACCACGTAGTCCTGCACGCCGAGCGCGGCCGCATCGTCGCTGGCGCGCACCGGCACCGACGAGATTGCGCCCGCCTCGTCGATCACGCGCACGCCGTGCGTATTCAGTGCATCGAGCGTCGCGCCGCGTGCGTACGCGCTCACGGTCATGCCGGCTCTCGACAACGCGGCCGCGAGCAATCCGCCGATCGCGCCGACGCCGACCACCGCCGTGCGCACCGACCCCGAATTCGTGTCCTTCATGATGGCATTCCGTCTCCTGGGAGCTGACGAGCATAACGCTCAATGGTTGCGGGCACAACCATTCTGGCAACGCAGTGCGCGCCGCCCGGCACACGTTCGTGCGCTTCAGCGCGGCACGCCGCCGGCTTCCACAGCTTCGTCGTCGGTCGCGCCGCCGGTCGCGCCGAGCATGCCGGCGATCTGGCTCTTGTCGTGCATGCCGAGCTTGCGGTACGCGCAGCGCAGGTAGTGGCGCACGGTGGTCGGCGAGATCGCCATCTGCTGCGCGACTTCCTTGTGCGAACGCCCGGCGCCGTAATAGCGGATCGCCGCGAGTTCGCGCGGGCTCAGCCGGTCGAGCAGCGAGCGCGGCCGCGCGTCGATCTGGAACAGCCCCGCGACGGGCACGCACTGGATGCGCAGCGCGTCGCCGACGAACGGCCGGCCCGAGTGGCGCCGCAGGTACGCGACGAGCGGCTCCGGCACGCGCGCGCCGGCCCAGTCCGGCCATTCCGTGCGCAGCACGTCGTCGAAACCGTGATCGGCGTGGTGCAGCACCCCGAAGTTGTCGCACAGCGCACGCGCGGCCGGCGCGACCGTGTCGGCGCGCTCGCGTTCGCGCGTGAGCTGCGCGGCGCGATTGATCGTCAATGCGGCCGCGAGATGCGGAATGACCTCCTCGAAACGACGCGCGTCGTCGTCGCCGAACGGCCGGTTCAGGCCCTGACGGTAGATCGACACGAACGTCGTCAGGCCGAAGCGGCGATCGAGCGTACACACGAACATCAGTTGCGCGAGCCCGTATTTCACGCACCAGTCGCGAAACCGCGCATCGAGCCCCGGCTCGACGACCGACAGCCGCACCGCGCGGCCGTGTGCGCCGTGCAACGTGCGGTGCGCGAGCGGATCGCAATCGCGCACGCGCTTCCAGTCGCTGAAGAACGCGTGCGGCAACCGGTACAAAAAGCTGTTGTGCATCACCGGGCCGGTCGGCAGATGGGTCGCGACGCCCGTCCACGCGGCATCGAACGGCATGAGCGCCTGCAGCAGCGAAAAGAACCGGTACTCGAATTCGCCGATGGCGGACTGCACGGCCACCGCGTACAGGTCGAGCAGCATCAGGCCGAGTGCGCGCTGCGCTGCGTCGCCACGCGTGACGCCGTCGAAATCGGCGCGACGGGACGGCCGCGGCGGCCACGCGAATTCGTCGAGCACGATGGCGGCCGGCACGTCGCGCAGCGCGTCGAGATCCTGCCCGATATCCGTCGTGATCCTCACCTTCCGCTCCCCTGCCCGGTCGGGCTGCTGATGTGCGCAACGACACCGGCCGATTATAGCGAGCGGCTTTTTTGGCGGGCCGGGGCGCCGGAACGCTCGCCAGCCCCATCCATTTGAACGGTGCGCCGCCGGTTGCTGCTGCGCAGCAACGCGCGCGGCGGCATCGCGGGGCCTTTGCGCCGTGCGTCGCGGGTTTTCCGCACCGTTCATCTGGACGACTGTTCGGCCGTTTTCCCGCTGCGGACACTGCGTCGCGACAACACCAACGACAAACCGATGCAGGACGGTATGGAGAACCCGACGTGACGACACCCCGCTTCATCCGCACGGCCGCGGCCGCCGCGGCGCTTGCCGCATGCGGCGCCGCCGCGCACGCGCAGTCCGCCCTCACGCTGTACGGCGCGCTCGACGCCGGCGTGCAATATCTGACGCACGCCGACGGGCATCGTTCGGCCGTGCGGTTGCAGAACTACGGCATCCTGCCTTCGCAGTTCGGGATCAAGGGCCACGAGGATCTCGGCGGCGGGTGGCGGGCGCTGTTCAAGCTCGAACAGGGCCTCAACCTCAATGACGGCACCGCGACCGTGCCCGGCTACGCGTTCTTCCGCGGCGCATATGTGGGGATCGCCGGGCCGGTCGGCACCGTCACGCTCGGCCGCCAGTTCAGCGTGCTGTTCGACAAGACGCTGTTCTACGACCCGCTCTGGTATGCGTCGTACAGCGGTCAGGGCGTGCTCGTGCCGATGAGCGCGAACTTCATCGACCACTCGGTCAAATACCAGTCGCCGACGTTCGCCGGCTTCGACGTCGAGGCGCTCGTCGCGACCTCGGGCGTCGCCGGCAATACGCGCGCCGGACGCGTGCTCGAGCTCGGCAGCCAGTACACGAGCAACGGCCTGTCGGTCAGCGCGGTGCTGCATCAGGCGCACGGCGACGTATCGGCGGCGGCCGACGCGTCTGCGCGGCGTCGCGAACTCGGCACGCTCGCCGCGCGTTATGCATTCGCGACGCTGCCGCTCAGCGTGTATGCGGGCGTCGAGCGCCTGACCGGCGACCTCGACGCGGCCCGCACGATCGTCTGGGGTGGCGCGCGCTACCTGACATCGAACGGAATCGGCCTGAACGCGGGCGTCTACCACACCGATTCGCGCACGCCGGCGATCGGCCATCCGACGCTGTTCATCGCGAGCACCACGTACGCGCTGTCCAAACGCACCGTCGCGTACGCGAACCTCGGCTATGCGCGCAACAGCGGCCAGAGTTCGCAGACCGTCTACGAATACGACCCGACGCCGCTCGCCGGCGCGTCGCAGTTCGGCGCGATGGTCGGCATGTACCACCTGTTCTGATTCCGTCAACGAGATCCCGCCATGAAAACCTTGTCCTCCGATGCCGCCCTCTCGCCCGGCCGCGCATCGACATTCGCTCGTGCGACCCTCGTCGCGCTCGTCGTGTTCGCGGCCATCACGCCGCTGCTGCTGCTCGTGGCGCCCGCCGTCGCCGGTCGGCTGGCGACGCAGCTCGGTTTGTCCGCGTCGCAAATCGGCATCTACTTCTTCGTCGAACTCGGCGCGTTCAGCGTCGCGACCGTGCCGTCGTACCTGTGGCTCGGTCGCATCGACGCGCGCCGCGTCGCCGCGTTCGCCATCGCGGTGTTCGGCGCGGGCAACCTACTGACCGCGCTCTGGATGCCGGGCTTTGCCGCGCTGCTCGCGCTGCGCGCCTTCACCGCGCTCGGCGGCGGCTCGCTGATGGTGCTCTGCATGACGAGCGCGGCGACGAGCAAAAACAGCGACCGGGTGTACGGCCTGTGGGTCGTCGGCCAACTGATCGCGGGCGCGATCGGCCTGTTCGTGCTGCCGCACGTGTTCGCCGCATTCGGGCTGCGCGCGCTGTACGTCGGGCTCGCCGCGCTCGCGCTGCTCGCGGCGCCGCTGTCGCGCGGCTTTCCATCGTCGCTCGGCATGCGGACGGCATCCGCGCACACCGCGCGCAGCGACGCACCGCGAACGCCGCGACGCTTCGTCGTACTCGCCATCGCCGCGGTGCTGACGTTCTATCTCGCGATCGGCAGCGTGTGGACGTTCGCGAGCCGCGCGGCGGCCGAGGCCGGGCTCGATCCGCAGTCGACCGGCAACGTGCTCGCGATCGCGAGCGTGATGGGGATCGCCGGCGCGGCGCTCGCGTCGTGCGCGGGCGGCCGGCTCGCGCGGCGCGCAATGCTGGCGGCCGGTTACGGGCTGCTCGCGGCGTCGCTCGTCGCGCTCGCCGCGCTACGTGACACCGGCGGCTACAGCGCGGCGATCTTCGTGTTCAAGTTCGCGTGGACCTTCGTACTGCCGTTCATCCTCGCGACCGTCGCGCAGATCGACACGTCGGGCCGCCTCGTCGCGACGCTCAATTTCGTGATCGGCGCGGGGCTCGCCGCCGGCCCGCTGCTGGCGGGCCTGATGCTCGACGCCGGCGGCACGATGCGCGCGCTGTTCGCGGCCGCGACGGCCGTCGCGATCGTGTCGTTCGCCGCGCTGCGCCACGTCGATCGCCGTTCTTCTGTTTCCTCCCAACCGTGACAGGTCACGCATCCATGAATCGCACTGCCTTCTTCACCGACGAACGCACTTTCTGGCATACCGGCGGCACGCACGCGCTGTTCTTTCCGGTCGGCGGCTGGGTCCAGCCGCCATCGAGCGCGGGCTACGCGGAATCGCCCGATTCGAAGCGCCGCTTCCTGTCGCTCGTGCAGGCATCGGGCCTCGCCGCGCAGTTGGACCTGCGCGGCGCCGAGCCCGCGACGGCCGCCGACCTGCTGCGCATTCATCCCGCGCACTATCTCGACGCGTTCCGCGCGCTGAGCGACGCGAACGGCGGCGACCTCGGCGAGCTCGCGCCGTTCGGCAAGGGTAGCTACGAGATCGCCGCGCTGTCGGCCGGCCTCGCGATCGCGGCGGTCGACACCGTCGTCGGCAAGCGCGCGGCGAACGCGTTCTCGCTGTCGCGGCCGCCCGGCCATCACTGCCTGCGCGACCGCCCGATGGGCTTCTGCCTGCTCGCGAACGTCCCGATCGCGATCGAAGCCGCGCGCGCGAAGCACGGCATCGAGCGCGTCGCGGTGATCGACTGGGACGTGCATCACGGCAACGGCACGCAGTCGATCTACTACGACGATCCCGATACGCTGACGATCTCGCTGCACCAGGACCGCTGCTTCCCGCCCGGCTACAGCGGTGCGGACGATCGCGGCGAAGGCGCGGGCATCGGCGCGAACCTGAACGTGCCGCTGCTCGCGGGCAGCGGCGACGATGCGTATCGCCATGCGTTCGAGCGGATCGTGCTGCCGGCGCTCGTGCGCTTCCGCCCCGAGCTGATCGTCGTCGCGAGCGGCCTCGATGCGAGCGCGGTCGATCCACTCGCGCGCATGCAGCTGCATACCGACAGCTACCGGTTCATGACCCTCGCGGTGAAGGAAGCCGCGCAGCGCCATTGCGGCGGGCGACTGGTGATCGTTCACGAAGGCGGCTATTCGGAGGCGTACGTGCCGTTCTGCGGGCTCGCGATCGTCGAGGAACTGGCCGGCATTCGCACCGAGGTCGCCGATCCGATGCTCGACCTCGCGATCGCGCAGCAGCCGGGCGAGCGGTTCGTCGCGTTCCAGCGCGCACTGCTCGACGAACTGGCCGCGTCGTTCGGGTTGTAACGCGCGGGAACGGACGTGACGGGGCCGGCCCGTGCCGGCCCTTGCGCGATCGGTGCGGATGGGGTTTCCTGTGTCTTTACCCCTGTTCCGGCACGAGGCCGCACTCTTCCGATGAAATCGTCCCCGCGCGACAACAACGACAACGCCAAAACGCGCCGCCAGCCGTCGAAGCTGGCCCTGAACATCGCCGCCGTGACGGTCGGCCTCATCACGTTCGCGATCGGCGCGGCGTGGGTAATCTATAGCTGGATCGTCGATCGCGAAGCGCAGTATTTCGCGATTCCGCTGGTGTTCTCGGTGCCGGTGATCGTGGCCGTCGCGATCCGCAGCTTTTGGGAATAGGCGCGGCGGAAATGGCGAAGCGCCGCGGTCAGGCGACGCGTAGCGCTTCATATCGTGCTTGTTTCAACTGAAGCGGCGCAGTCCGCGATCGGCTTGCGAGCGAATCACAGGCCAGGGCGCGCGCACGGATTGGGGGCTGCGCCCTGATATCCGCCGACGACAGCGCCTAGCGCGGCGCCGGCCAGCGACGTGCCGAGCGCTTTCAGCACACCCTCGGTCGACAGCGACTCACCGCTCGACATCACGCGCCCCGAGTATGCGGAGCAGGCGGACGACGATGCAGCCATCTTCACGGGCTGGGCGCTCCAGGCGATGTTGTCGGCGGGCGTATTGGCAATGGCTGGTGCGGCCAGCATCAGCGCCAGAACGGAAATCGGGATGCGTACGGTGGGTTTCATCGGTGGCCCCTCGGTGTGGTTGTGCGTCTTGTATGAAAAGCGCACACGATATTACACGCGGCCGATTGTTCGGACGAGGTCCGAATGCTTGACGAGGAAATCGACATCGACAAAAAAGCGCTGCGGTTAGCCGCCCGCAGCGCTTTTTCGCGAACGGCTCCGACAGGGCACGTTCAACTTCTGGTGCATGAGGCCGAACTTGAATTCAACCATCAATTCATTGCCACGCAGCAGTCTCTTCGATGAACCACCGGCAACTTCGCCAGAGTGCTCGAGTTTTTTCATCTTTCGAATCTGAGATTTTTTCTTTTTGATGACCCATCAAGCAAATCAAGGACACAATGCATCAAGCTATATGCCTTGTTCATTGCAGATCGGAGCATGAAGGTAAAACATGCTTGACTCCTTATCCGAAAACTACCTTTCACATTTTTGAGTCGCAAAATCCGGAGTGTAAGTCGGATCATAAAACGTCGACTTCCGCTTGACCAAGTCGATAACATCAACCCCAAATCTACTATCGACAACAGCCACTCTCTGATCGACGCTGAATGAAACGTCGTAAACCCGACTCTCGTACTCCTCCTTTATGAAAAGACTCACGCGATTGACCCTAAAAATGGAAAGGAATGTTCTTTGAGGGCTTCTCCCACTTACATTTCTAGGCAGGCCGTAAATAATCAACAACGAATCGTCATTGCTGAACGCCCCGCCATCAATCTCATGGTCGATCTTCGACGCGCCCACTACTTTACCTGCACGCTCAACAATGAGTAAACCATGACTACTTTTCGCAGAAAACAAAGCATCACATGACTCAATCGCAGTCTCAGCCATCGCGCTCGTCGATAGCAATATTGCGGCAATTAAAAAAATATGTCGTTTCACAGCCACTCCCCCACCACCTTACTTGCATCAAAAGTTTCCCTCCAACGCAAGGGAGGACTCTTTTTATCATAAGGATTAACAATTTTTGTGACTGCCGCAGACACCGCCTCCGTGAGCCCGCCATCGGCAGCTTTCGTGACAAGATATCTGACGCAAAATAACCCAGCAGTATCGACGGCCGCGTAGGCATCATTTCCAGCGAACTCCGGGTTTAAAATTTCAGGCCCAGTAAGAAAATTCCCATTAGGATTTTTCTTAAACCAAGCGTGATTGTAAGAATTTGACTTGAGCCAACCACGATAAACCCAGTACTCGGAATAATTATATCTACCCGTAAGCTGCTTAAACCCTCTGCCTCGAAACTTCACACCATCCCCTGCATCCGTGTTTCCAAGAGACAACATCCCCTCATAGCGCAAAAAACTTTCAACATCTGCCGCCGAGGCTGGAGGGGATCGTAGATAGCCATGCTCTTCCGGCATGACTGAGATGTGATTTTTCTTAATGGCGACACCGACCGATATCGAGCTCTCCCTTGGAGCCATCATGTAAAATGATTCAACCGCGCATTGACCGAAAAAATGAGAATATCTGACCGAATCATTTAGTCCGTACTTTCTAGCGACAGCATTGATTTCGAGGCGATATTTCTCTTTATACTCTTTCCCTATTTTTCCAACGGCCCGATACTTTGATTCTGGGTAGATCTGGGATAGCTCGGCTTCCGAAAACCACCCACACTTTCTGAAATGCCGAATAAACGCAAGGGGATGAAAAAACCACAGCTTCTGCCCTGCCGGTAGTCCAGTGTTTTTCCAAAACTGAACGGCCTTCAGGTGCTTCATGAAATCGTTGTAGCCCTTATCGTTGCCGTGATAGAACCCACCCTCATCGAGCAGTCTTGCATAGCGCTCCTCGTTCTCTGTACTATCCCATTCGCTCGGCGCATTGCAGACAAAGCCGCGTAACTGGCGCCGCACCTGGTCGTTACCTTTGACATAGGCCGAGAGTACCCTGGCCTTGTGTGCTTCCGTCGCTTCCCCTGGCTCCGCTGATACTTCATGCGGGGCAGCATCATTCACTATTTTCTTCAGCACATCCAGATCACACATCCCGTCACTATCGAACGGCGTATTGCCCTCACTGACTTTCTGCCAATCCGTAAAGGCCAGGAAGTCTGCATCAGAGAACTTGTGGATACTTGCATCATTCACATCTATGTAGCCGACCTTGCCTGAGGCCCAATTGACCTTGATCCACGTTACGCACTCATTTTCCGCCAGCTTTGGGGACGGGGAGAGGATGCGACCAAAACGCAGCAGCTCGTAGCCGTCGCTTGGACATGACGGATAGAGTGCCGTAGCACGCTTGTACAGATCGTATTCGTAGCCCTTTTCCTCGACGGGTTGCGGCGTGAGCAGCGTACGGGTGCCGTCTTGTGCAACAGTCCAGACATTGGTGTATTTCGAGCCGAGGCTGAAGTAGGTCTCGACCAGCAGCGGCAGGGATGAGTTCGAGCCCTCTTGACCTGGCTTGAATTCGATTCCGCTCAACTTGTTGTGAGTGTCGATCTTCTCGGGCAGACGACGAAACGTGCTGCCTGCCGGAATAATGAAATACGCGTGCCCCCACCAGTCCGTTCCAGTCGACGGGGTAGGTATGCTGTTGCCCAGCTGCGTGCGTCCAAAATATGCGTCGAAATCCGCCGGCAGCATGAAGATTTCGAAATGCAAATGCGGCATGCCCTCGTACTGGCCGAGCCACCCGAGCACGTCTTTGCGCCGGACCTTCTTACCGTCTCCCGAAACCGCAGGCGTCACCTGGCCCCTGGCCGTCGGACCAGTCGGCTTGCGCAGGAATTCCGGCAGATCGGCGTCGCTCGCTCCGGCCTTTCCATATTCGTTCAGCGATAGCAGATGCATATACAGCGAATAGAACGCCAGCGTGCGGCCTTCACCGGTCTCCGTCGTATGCCTGAGCAACACAAATCCCGCATTGCTGATCAAGGGAAATTTCGGATCGGTCGTGCCCTCGTCAATCCCATGCTGACAGATGCGATAAGCAACGACCTCGCCGTCTGCAATCGCGTACACCTTGCCCTGCGTGCTGGGCTGAAGATGTACGCCGCAATGCCAGCGGCGATCAAAGGCGATCGGATAGATGCCGTGTGCACATTCGAACTGGTCCACTGCGTCCATCATCGGATCAGGGTTCGTCCCGGTCGGGGCAACGAGCCCAGCTTCGGGCAAAAAGGGTGGGCTGATAATCATGATCGTTACTGTGTGTGGCTGTATCTGGCGTTAGGCCGGTAGTCGCTCACCCGGAGTGGCGGCAAGTCGAACGAGGTATGGCTGCGCCCTTCGAACATGAACGAGGCTGCTCTAATGCGGAAGTCGGCCGGACAATGAAGACGACATTTCCGTTTTCGATGGTCATTGACGCACCGCCGCCGGCCACCATTTCCCTCGTCTTAGCGTTACAAGCATATTCTCGTTGGGGCTCGACACGTGCAATTGATCGTCGGCATAGAGATCCATTGCAGCGCGCTGCGCTTGCAGCTCGATTTTTCCTTTTGAGAAGATCTTGGTGCCTAGTTTATGCGCGTACAGCGAGATAAGCTCGCCCGCCATCATGCGTGCCTGATCGATACTTCATCATGTTATCCCCGCTCGTACGGCGAAATCTCAAGGAACTTATACGCGGCAAGCCTGGGATGCGCAAAAACACACCACATGCGTCTTTCAACTTAAATGTCACAAATCGTTAAATATAAACGCTCTTCTTTTAGACTCGGTCGGTCAATTATCTTAAAAATATTTTCGCCAGACCATCGCCTCCTCCCTCACGCCCGATAGGCTGGTCTTTATTTCCTTGTAGGGTGATGGTTACTGGTGCGAGAAATCACATTTATTTGTAGAGATTGATCGCGTCTTTCATGAAATTTCTTTTATAGGTTACGCTGCTTCATCAAATAGCGCCCTGCCGCACGAGAAACCATGCGAATTGAGAAGCCACTATGGTACGAGGGCCTGATCCTGACGCAGCAGCATTTTCAGCAGCAGGACAGACAGGTCGGGTTTGCGCTAGACCAGTACGTATCCACTGCAACTGCGCAAACCGATCCGCCGTCGGCAAGGATGCGATGTCGGCTACCCAGACCTGTTCGGGATCGCCAGGCACGACCTGTTCCGGCCCGGCTTTCAGCAGATTCAGACGATGTCGGAAGCGACGATGGCTTGCAGCGTCTTGATAGGTCCGGTGGTGCAGCGTCCTTAGCGAGCGAAGCCTTTAATCTCGTTGCGAGCCTTCCGAGCAGCCAGCAAGGTGACGGCCGGGACACCCCGAGGGCCATCCGTTTCTCCTTGCCGTCGATGCGATACTTCAACCGCCAGTATCTAGAGCCGTTCGGCATGACCTCGAGATACATGCCTTGGCCGTCGGCCAGCTTGTACGACTTTTCGCGGGGCTTGGCCGCACGGACAGCGACATCGGTAAGGGGCATTTGAGCGAGGGGGCATTTCGATGCCCCAGATCAGGAAAACTGCCCCCGACGATGCCCCGGGGTTCCGTGGGTGTCAATTGGAAACGCTGCGCAACGCTGGCAACAAAAAGCCCCGCAAGTATCTGACTGACGGGGCTTTTTGGCCAAACATGGGATTGCTTGGGAGTATATGTGGTGCGTGAGGCCGGACTCGAACTCATTTGGTTAGCGGCATAATTCAGGATGCGTGGGGAATTTGTGGGGAGATATTTCGAAAATCCGAATATGACTCGAACCGGCGCATCCCTGCTCGCGGGCGGCGTTTTCGCGTAGCATCAGGTTCACAATAACGCAATGTGCGGGGATGGCATGAACAGGAAGCAAATTGGTCTTGCCTTGACCATCGTCGGGATCGTCGTGGTTGCGAGCCTTGGGCGCCATCTCTTCGCGCCACCACACGATAGCGGGGGCGACCCGCAAACAATCTCGGAGACGCAACCCACCGAAGCGGCGCGCACGAGCCGGCCGTCGACCCAAATGGGGCAAGAGCGCGCCAGCGCCGAACAGATGGCCGTTCTTGGCGTCATCGGCAAGACCTTCGATGCAATGCGTGATCAGGCGTCGATGACGGTCTCTAGCGTCGGCGTGGTCAATTCATCGAAATCCATCACGGCCTGTCTCGAGTACGCATCGAAAAATGGCTTCGGTGGCATGAACCGCGGGTACTCGGTATGGCAGATGGACGATGCGAAAGGATTTCACTTTTCGATGGATGACGCCGGCCCGTGGAACAAACGATGCGCCGGCCGGCAAATGGCCGACTATACCGACGTCGGCCGCGAGCTGCTGCTCAAGTTGAAGAGGAATGGCGGATTTTGAGCTGTCCCCAGACTAGAGCCACGAAGGGCACCTCATAGACTCCATCAGTTGGTGAGCACCGGCCACTTCTGCGGCGCATAAACCGAGAACCAGCGGCGCACCCACCAGATTGTCGCGATGCCCATGATCGCGCCCGCTCCGATATCGGCAAGATAGTGACCGCCGATCGAGAACGTCGACGCGAGCATCACCAAGTTGATACCCAATGCCACACCAAAGAGCACGCGGAAATTTCGCATGACGTAGATGAGCATCAGCGCGAGCACCGTGTGGAAGGACGGCATCGACACGATGCCTTGGACCGCGAACGGGTCCACCACTCTCAACTGCCCATTTCGAACGTTGTAGAAATCCGACACCTGCGACGCAGTACCAGGGTCGGTTATTCCGAAATGGACAAATGGGCTGGCGGCGGGATACACAGCGGAGATGGGAAGCACTATCGCGAGCGAACAGACGAAAATCAATATCATTTCGCAAAGCTCTTGCCTTCGTCTCAGAAGCCCGAACAGAAAGCAAAATCCGATCATCTGGGGGAAAGCGCTCTCATACGCGATCCGCAATATCAGTTGCAGGCCGCGAAATTCGCTGATCCAGTGGTACGTCTTCAACCAGTCAAATCCGAATGTCTGCTCGAGCGCGAGAAGGCCATCCTGAACTGTCGGACGCCCAATCGCGGCGGCAATGTATGAGGTGATCGTGGCTGCCTGCCCATACACGGCAATCGTCAGCAAGGAAAAAATGATGATTGAGAGGTCGCGACACCGGAATTTTTCTGCGACGGGTTTATATCGAGGAATGCGCTGGAGTTCAAACAGGGCGTAACACAACAGCGCCGATATCACGCACAACTTCGTAAATCTTGGACTCCACGCTGGGCTGATCGATAAGCCGACGTGGGGCATCGCGATGAAGTCGATCGCGAACATTACTATCGTCATAGCCCACGCGATCGCGTACGCCCCCTCAATTTTTGTTTTCATCGCTTTCCCCGAGTCTACTTCTTGGGTCGCCTAGTGATTTTCCCTAGTCGTATTGCGGCATAGCCTACCCTCATCTATAAACCAAAAAATACGGGGAAATACTGATATTTGCGAAGAGGCACTAGGTGAACAGGACAATCACTGGCCTGGAGGGCTTGCGCGGCGTTGCCGCGCTTTTTGTCGTTCTGTTCCATATGCAAATTAGCCTGCCAGAGTTGGGGCTCGCGCGGAACGGCTATCTGGCCGTCGACCTATTTTTCGTGCTCAGCGGATTCGTAATCGCGGGAGCGTACGGGAAGCGCGTCGCCAGCGGCGCCGAACTGGCGCATTTCCTAGTTCGTCGGGCCGGTCGCCTATGGCCTACGCATATCGTCACGAACGCACTGTTCTATATCCTACCGAGCGCATTCGGCATGGCCGCGCTCGCCTTGGGCGCTGAGAATGTGAAGTTGTCGTTTCCGAATACTGGAGAAGCGATTGGCCTCATCCTCATGTTGCATGGGCTGCCGATCTATGATCACTTCGTCGGCTCGCTGGTGAGTTGGAGCACCAGCGTCGAGTTTTACGTCTATGTGCTATTCGGAGTTGTGTGCCTGTTGGTGCGCGGCCGCGCACGCTCGATGGCGTACTTGGCGCTCGCCGGGATAGGCTATACGACTGCCGTCTGGGCAGCAGCGCATTCGAATGACTGCGTAGCGCGCCTATTTTGTTTCTCGTTGACGTACGACTACGGATGGGCTCGGTGTCTCGCTGGATTTTTTCTGGGGGCGCTGATCGCGGAGCATCGAAATGCCGCGCCGGTCGTCGCAATGACACGACCAGTCGTTCAGATCGTTGCGTTCACCGCGGCCATGTCGCTTATGCTATTCGCAAATCACGCATATGGGTCGGTGTATTTTGCTCCGGCCGTGTTCGCCATGGCGATTGCGTCAATGAGCCGAGATACCGGGCCGGTCTCACGCATTTTACGCACGCGGCCGGCACAATATCTCGGCAGTCTCTCGTATTCGCTATATCTGGGCCATGCAGTACTGCTCCCAATCCTAATAGCGATATCCAGAACATGGCGTACCTCGATCGGACATGTAGTTGCCGGTGCACTGTTTCTCGCTGCGTCGATCGCGCTGGCGAGGCTACTTAACCGAGCGATTGAGATTCCGTTTCGGGAAAAGGTCTACGCATGGGCCGATGCGGAATTTCGGCCGCGCCCGGCCGGCAGCGTGGCGTCAGACAGGTGACGACTGCGCGATATTAATCATTGCCGCCGACGTCGTCGCATATCCGTCGTCATAGAGGCGCTGCCGCGTGGCGACTGCCATGTGTCGGTCGAATGAACTGGCGTAGCCGGTGGGCACGCGCACGATCGTAGCGCCGTTGACCATATCGAGCGCGACATGCGAATCCTCATTCGAGGCGAGCATGATGTCGATCATCCGCGGCGCAAGCGTGCCGAAGCCATATGCGCCAGGCGGGAGTGGCGCATCGTCGGACTCGAGATAGATCCCGACGCGCGGAACGCCATCGACCGTGAGATCGCTGACCGGGATGTTGTCACACATTCCGCCATCGACCATCAGGCCGCCGGCCACCTCGACCGGAGCGAATACGATCGGGATCGACGCGCTAGCGCGCGCCGCCAGCGCGACCGGCACGTCGGGCGTCGTCTCCTTCGAGAATTGAAACTCGCGCTCGGTGAGCAGGTTAGCTGCGATCACCTTCAGTTCGACTTCGATCTGCGCGAACGTCTTGCCGTTCGTGACCTTCGTCAGGTACTGCAGCAGCGCGTCACCCGAGCACAGCGCCTGGTGCTGGATGAGTGCCCACGGCGAGAATCCCATCATGCGAGACCAGTTGAGATCCATCAGGATCTCGCGCATGACGTCGAGCGGCATGCCGCTGGCGAACAGGGCCGCGATGATCGAGCCGCCGGACGTGCCGGCGAGCTCGACGATGGTGTATCCGGCGTCGACGATCGCCTGCAGCGCGCCAAGGTGCGCGCCGAGGCGAAAGCCGCTGCCGCTGAGAGCGACGCGGATCGGTTTCGTCATGCCGACCTCCACACGCCACGCTCGAGCCAGCCGTGCCACTCCGGCGGCGTCTCGCCGGTCTGTGTGACGAGAATCGACGGACTCACCGTGATCGAACCGTCCGGATGCTCGACAACGTGATGAGCGGTCAGGTTTGCGCACTTCCCATCCGGAACGCACGCATACCAGTTGCCCTTATCAGCATCCCAGCGACCGTAATCGCCCGGTTCAAGCTCGTGCGGAGCTTTGCCATAGACGCGCCGCCCGTTCATTGCAGCGCGCTCCCGGCGAGCGACGTGGACGCTGCCGCCGGCGGCGTTGCGGCCGCCTGGTTCATCGAGATCGCCACATTGAACGCGAGGATTGCCGTGTCGATCGCAGCATCGGCCGCTGCCTTGTTCGGGAGCGACGACGCGTCGACCAGCGATTTGATCGCCGGCAACGTGTCGTTGACGATCGTCTGAAGGTCAGGCGTCGTCACAGTCGCGCCAAGCGCGCACGCCTTCGCGATTGCCGGCTTGACGGTCTTATCCAGCGTGGTGGCCGCGCCACCGGTGAATACGCCATCGGCCTTCAGAATGGCGATCTCGCCATTCGCCGCGCCGCACGCGATCGCAACTTGTTGCGGGAACGTGAGCGCGGGTGCCGATTTGCAGCCGGCGAGGATGGAAACGGACGCGGCAATGCCTGCCGCAAGCAGCATGAGGTTCTTCACGGTAAAACTCCTTGATTGAGGGAGAGATTTCCCTATTTGGGGTAGAACTTGATCGCGGCCGCCGCCGCGTTACTGACAGCCGTCGCGACATTCGAGACGACTGCACCCTGCGCGGCGGCCGGCGCAGTTGCGCCGACGCCGGACTCTTGGAAGTGGATCGTCACGGTGCCATCCGGCGACGTGACGACATCGAGCTGCAGTGCGGCGATGTCCTTGCCGTTGAAGGCGAGCGCCTCGCAGCACACCATTCGGCCTAGACCAGGCTCATAGAAGGGATGCACCGAATACGTGGCGGTGCCGGCACATCCGGCCACCGAAGCGAGCATCGAGGCTATGACGGCATGCCGGATCATTGCGCCTTCTGCGTCGACTTGGCGGCATACAGCTCGCCAAGCCAATGGGCCGCGACGACGATGCCGCCAGCGATCGACACGACGTCTTGCGCGGTCAAGCCGAGCCCGAAATGTTGATTGATGGGCGTGATGATCGCGACGATCGCCGCGATCACAACGCCAGCGGTACCGGTTGCGGCCGGGGACGTTTGGTTCATGGCTGCTCCTTCATGTTTCGGCCAGTGGCCGGTGGGTGATTTCGTCGTTCAGAGGATGCCGAGCGCCGCACACGACGCCTTGTACAGCGCGCGCCGCTGATCGGCGCCGGCCATCGCCGGGTTGATGCGCCGCGTGATCGAGTCGAACGACCGCGCGTCGGCCAGCGTGTTGCATCCGTTCGTGAACCAGAACCAGGCGGCCGCGAGCGCGGCAGTCGCCGGATCGTTGCGCACGAGATCGGGGCTCCCCACCGCGTCGATCCCGCACGCAGTGCCGAACGCTTCGAAGTTGTCGTGGAATGTGAGCTGGAGCATCCCCGAGCCGCGGTATCGCCAGCCATCGCCGCTCGCGGCGTCGCCGTTGCCCATCTGGCCGGCATAGACGATGCTCGCGATCTTCTGCTGCGTGGCGAGCGGTAGCGCCGGCGCGCCCGGCTGCCGGCCGAGCGACGCGGCGAGCGCCGGCGTCATCCTGCGGAACGTCGCGCGCAGCCCGGCCACGCTGTAGTTGAACGATTCAGCGAACTGCGACAGGCCGGTCGACTCGTGACCGATCTGCGCGAGAAACGCCGCGACGCGCAGGTTCGACGCGCTGATCGAGAAGCGATCGCACGCCGCCTGAATCGGCGCGAGCATCGCGTCCGCGCGCGCCGGCGTCGCGCCGCAACCGCACGCGATGATGTTGGCGGTCAGTTGCACGGCTACCTCCCGAACGGAATGTGCTGAATCAGCCACGTCAACACGCCGCCCACGACAGCACCGATCGACGTCAACATCAGCAGGCCACCGCGCCCCTGATTCGCCATCGCGAGGAGCCGTTTGATATCGCCACGCATCTCGGCGATCTGCTTGTCTTGTTCGTCGAGCCGAGCCAGAACCTTCCCGAATTCGACCGGATCAATTTCGTCGCCCATACGCACCCCGCAATAAAAAAGCCGCCCGAAGGCGGCTTGTGTGTGATCGTTCTGTTCTGCTTATGCAGGCAGCGGCGTGTTCCCGGCCGCGAGCCACGGTTCGTATATCTCGGTCCAGATGCGGTGGCCGCGCGGTACCGTCCAGACGACGCCGTCCGGGTCCGTGTACAGGATGACGTCCGGGTCGACCTGACCGGTGAACGGGTTTAGGTATTGCTTGAACATGGCGGCCTCCTCACAGACGAGCGTCAAAAGTCAGTACTGCGCCACCGCTCCCGGACTGTATGTAGCCGGCCTGCCCCACTGTCAGTCCTGATGCGACGTCAGTCAGGATGATGCCGTTTAGCGGCCCTACGTTCGCTGAGCTGAACGCCGTGACCGTGAACGCCGAGCCTGCCGCAGTGATTTGAAGCGCGCCAGAAGTAAGCGCTATGGCTGGCGCCTTTCTCATCGTGACGGGGTACTGAATGGTGGAGTACCCCCGGGTGGTCGTTTGAATGGCGCACGTGTTGAACGCTCCGAAGGCCGGGATATTGAACACCCATAGGGAGCGCAACACGCGCATCATCTCCAAAGCCGGCCCTCGGTACCGGAACGGCTGCGGCGTGCCGCCCGCGCCGGTTGTATCGCTGCTCGCCGCGCTGCC
Source organism: Burkholderia sp. AcTa6-5 (assembly GCF_017815075.1). Lineage (NCBI taxonomy): Bacteria > Pseudomonadati > Pseudomonadota > Betaproteobacteria > Burkholderiales > Burkholderiaceae > Burkholderia > Burkholderia sp. AcTa6-5. The sequence continues at coordinate 172,256 of NZ_JAGIQE010000010.1, forward strand.
GCACACGTCGATCTGCGCCTGATCGACGTACAGGGTGAACGTGAGCCCGGTTTGCGTGCGGAGTTCCACGGCGAGGTAGTCATTGCCATTGGTGCCGAGCGTCTTGCCGCTGATGCTGGGGACGTCCAACCTGACGCTGAAGCGCTTCTCCGTCGTGGTGACTGCCCAGGTCACGGCCTTCGTGGTCGTGACCGTAGACGAGGGGGACCCGCCCGTGCCGAAGTTCTGGATCAGGTTGACGTTGACCACGTTCATGTTCACGTCGGACTGCAACCAGTACGACACCGTGATGCTCTGCCCGTTGTACTGCGCCACGCTCTCGAGCGCCTGCCCGATACGCGACTCGATGCTGGCCGACGTCGTCTGCTGAAATTTGAGGCGGTACTTCGAAGGCCGGGTCATGCCGGACGGCTCGCCTCCCAGCGTGCGCGTGTCCTGGCTGACCGTGGCAACGCCGGAGAACCCCGCGTCGCAGTACCACATGTCGGCCGTGTACGTCTTGGTCTGACCGCTGATGCTGAACGACGTGCCGACCTGCCACGAGTCGAAGTTCCCGTCGACGAACCCGCCTGCCTCGTCCGGATAAAGGCGCACCAGCTCGTCGTTCGCCGTCATGGCGAACCTGTCCGCGAGCCGCGCCGCGATTTCCGCGTTGGTGATGGTCATAATTGCACCTGTGCAAATTGGGTTAGGCCGCCGCGAAGCTCATGACCGAGACGGCGATCTGGGTCGTGGCGCTGGTGCTGCCGAGGTTGTGGTCGACCCACACGCCGCACACGGAAGGCGTGGATATGTAATCCGTGACGCTGATGGCTAGCATCTGCGCGAACGTCTCACCGTCGGCCGATAGCGAGAAGACGAAGTTGCCACCAGAGGTGTAGCTCAGCTTCATCCACACGGGGACGCCCGGCGGCAGCGGGTACGCCGAGTACCCCGTCCGCCCTGTGAACGAGTTGATGCTGGCCCACTTCCCGTAGGTCACCTTGACCGCGAATGCATCGAATCCGAACAGGACGATCTTTCCCGACGCGTCCTGCACGGCGAGGCTGTAGTTGCTGGCGTTGCCGGGCGGCACCATCGGCACGAGCATTGCGGTCATGGTCCACGATGAGCCGCCGGGGACCGCCTTGTTCACAAACGCGTTGTTGTCGGCCGAGCTCTGGCACGGCACGACGATGTTGAAGCCTCGGCCGCTGGCGAGGTTGTTCATGCTGGCGTTGCCGGACAGGCTCGTCGACTGGCTGAGCGTGAACCCGGAGGTGGTCGGGTAGTTCGCCAGGTAGAAACCCTGCGCGTCCTTCTGCGTCCCGGCGCCACCGATGGAGGGCATCCCGATATACAGCATCTGGTCGCCGGTCTTGACGGCGACAGAGAAGTTCACGTTGACGCCGTCCGTCGCCGTGAAGTCGATGGTGGGGGTCAGCAGCGACCCGTTCTTCACGACGAGCACCGTGCCAACCGTATAGCCGCCAGTCGGCTTGTACTGGGTGGATGAGGCCATGCCCGCCAGCACAAACGGCGTGAGCGCGGCGCCGCTGACGCTGGCCCACGCCGGCGCACCGCTGGCGACCATCATCACCTGCCCCGTGGACCCGATGCCGAGGCGCTGCGGCGTGCCGCCACTGCCGCCAATGATAATGTCGCCGGCAGTGGTCATCGGGTTGGTCATGCCTCCGCCGCCTCCCGACCCGGCAATGCCGCGAATCGTGTAGACGTCCGTCCCGTCAGTAAAGAACGTCACCCCGTTGTTGGTCGGCACGGCCAGCGTTCCGTTCGTGACGCCGTCGAGCTTCGTGCCGGTCGGCACGGTCAGCGTCATCGTGCCCGCGCCGATGTTCTCACACGCAGCCCACCACTGAGCACCGAACGACGCGGCATTCAGTTGCTGGGAGACGGCGCCGGAGCTGTTCATGATCAGGCACTGGCCCTTGTCGCCGCTGACGAACGTGTACGCCGCCGTCTTGATGGTGCCGCCCGCGAGGCCCATCCCGCCGGAGCCCGAGCCGACGGCGGACGGCTGGTAGCTGCGGTAGTCAAGCCAGCTCGATATGGCCGACGCGCCAGTGACGACCGAATACAACGGCACCTTTCCCGCCGGAAAGCCGGTCATGTTCGACGAGACGGCCCCGGTCACGTTGTCGGCGTAGATGTAGGTCGTGGTGCTCGCGCCGAGCGTGATCGCGCCGTTGGCGATCGCGTGGGCCGTGCCGGTGCTGTCCACGAAGCGGCCGCCGTAGTATCCCCACGTCAGGCCGAATGTCGCGGAGGCGTGCCGCCCCCAGATCATGGCCGGGCTGGCGGCGTCCGTAAGAGCGTTCATCGTCAGCTCTTTGTTCGCCTGCGTTGAGCTGATCTGGTCGATCGGCGCGCTACCGGAGAAGTCAGCCATTTCGATTCCTTAGATGGTGATGGCAGTCGTCGAGACGTATCCCGGAACGCCCTGGTCGCTGTTCTGGTACACCTGGAACGTGATCGTGCTCCCGGTCGTGAAGCCGTCAGCTGCGATCAGCGCCGCCGTGTACACCCACGTCGGCTGCGCCGGCGCCGTGAATGGCCCCGACACCGTGAGCTGACGAACGGTCGCCCCGCCGGCGTTTAGCACGGTGACGTTGTAGGTCTCGGCCGACTCGTCAAGCGGCACGTCGGTGCCGCTCACCCATGACGTGCCCACGCGCGCGCGACGGATCCACTTCAACGTCACATCGCCGGCCGCGCCGCTCGCACTTCCCTTCCCTGCTGCGAGCAGGTACGGAGCGAGCGGCTTCACGCGCGCGCGGACCGGCGTCACCTGCGTGACGCTGCCCGGCGTGTTCCCGAAGATGTTCAGCAGGAAAGGCTCGAAGTACAGCGGCTGCCCGATATCGGTCAGGTTTATCCCAACCTGCACCAGCTTCGTCGCATCGAGCAGCACGAACGTTTCGCCTGACGTGTGGCTCCCGATCGCCGCCCCTGTGCCTTTGACACCGCGCACAAGCCCAGTGAGCGTGTACGCGCCGGCGCCGGTCTGCGTCGCCGTGCGGAAGTAAATCAGCTCGCTCCCGACGAGCGCTGCGTTTGCACCGTTGAGGAACGACGCGTACGGAACCGACGACAGAGTCTGCGACGTGTTGTACAGCTGAACCGTCAGCGCGTTTCCCTCGTCTGGAAAGTTTCCGCCCGCGTATCCGCCTAGCGCTGACGTGGTCTGCCCGATGACGCTCTGCGACGTGATTGACGTCAGTTGGGAGAAGTTCACGTCGTCGCGCGAGATGTCAACCGCAACACCGGGCCACGCGTTGCTGAACCCTGCCGCCGCCAGATATAGGCCCGGCGTCGTGTCTTGATCGCGCAGCGGCGGCACGTCAAGCAGTCGCAACAGCGTGCCCCCATTGTATGGGACATTCTGCTGAGTGAAGCCAGCCGACACGCCGCCCTGAGCGACGTATGTAGCTGGGTTGGGGTATATCTGCGGCACGCTGGGATCTGCCGATATGCTCAGCGAGCCTTTGCCATCGTTCACGATCTTCGTGATGCGAAGGTCAATCGAAGTACCGAATTGATTAACTACCGTTGCGACATCGCCAGGCTCGAGCGGAAGATATTTCAGTTGTACCGAAAACTGAAACGATTTTCGCTTTATCCATCTCTCCCACAACATGGCCTGCACGCGCAGTTTGGCATCGTTATCGGCAAACACGATAGGAACGTTGGCCGATTCGTCAAGATTAGATGTCGTTTGCGGCATTATCTCCGGCTGCAATCCGGGATTGTAATCGGTATTGGCAGATGCATATGAAAGCGACATCTTGCGAGGAAGTTCGAATTCATGCGTGATTGTCTCTTGTATCGGGTTCTGCGCATTATGGGATTGATGGTCTGAATCAGCGCCAAGATCAGACCATGGGATCGTCAACGCTGGCGCGCCGCCGCGGCGTACGAATTTCAACGGCCCACCGGTATCGCAAGCATCAAAGAAGTACGTTGCCATGAGCGGCGCAAGGGCATCGCGCGGCGAGGAGTTGCCGGTGATAGCATATCCCATCACACCGTCTATTAGCTGCGTAACGTCGAATTGAGAGTTCTGCAGACCTGCGTAGTTGCACTCAGCGGATACGACCGACGACAATTGAAGATCTGATGCGTTTGGGTTGAGTACCTGTGCGCCGAAGGTGGTGCCGAAAGCAAAGTCCGAGAAGAAGACGATGTTGCCGGGCGAGACGACATTGAGCAGCGACTGGTTACCGGAGCTACTGCCGGGCATGCCCGTGTCGACGGAACCGGCCTGCGGCGTCCACTGCCATACGTGACCGTTCCCGCCGTTGTAGTAGATGAGGTTGTCATTGATGACCTGACCCACGGTCAGCGCGCTGTACTTGGTGAAGCTCGGACCGTCCAGCACTGCCACGAGGTTTCCAAGCATGTCCAGGCGGAGTAGGCAGTACTGGTTCGCGCCGTTCGTCGACACTGCGTAGATGTAGTTCGCCGTGACGCCCAGCAAAAACAGGCAGTCGCCGGTCCATGCACCCGTGATGATGGTCGGTGGCACCACGGAGGCGGCGATCTGCAGCACCGGCGTGATGATATACACGGGCCCGACGGTGGTCCCGAGAAAACTAGTCACGTAGATCTTGCCGCCAGCCTTGATATAGGTCTGATCCGTGACCGGGCTGAAGGTCATTCCGATGCTCAACACGTCGCCGTTGTTCTTACGAAACAGCCCATCCGAGCACAGGATCCCCTGGTCGTCCTGGCAGTGGCCGTACGGTATCGGGAACCCTTGGCCGAGGTTGACCGGCGGCATCATCCACTCGGTGCCGTTGGGCGTCATCTTGAACGGCTGGCCGGTGATGGTCGTCAGGCCCGGCACAGTCAGGCCGTACTGCCAACCCCATACGGTACCGGAGTTATCCATGTAAGAGCCGATGCTGCGCGAGACCGTGCCCACCTGAGCCGGCACCATGCCGGGCGAGTTCGGCACCTGCGCACCGCTCTTCACGAAGGTCGGCGTTCCGGACTTTACGACCTCGAACGACAGCGAAGGCAGGTAGTTACCCCAGTTTTGCAGGTTCAGCTCGTTGAAGACGACATACGCTAGGCCGCGATACGCCGGCACATTGGCAGCCCCGAGATACGACTGCATAGTTGGGTCAGCCGTTTGACTCTCATCACCGGGATACACGATGAAGTTCGTCACCATCTGGGCTGAGCCAGAGATCGCCTGGAAGTTCGACGGATTGGTGATGTCGTAAATCAGCTTGCCATTCGCCCAGATGCGCGTTACGGCGGCGATCGGACCAGCGCAGATGGCAACAGCAAGGCTCATCGTCACATACGGCTGGTTGCCCTTGCCGCCCATGCCCTTCCCACCTTGGCTATGTTCGTGCGCGGGCCCAACCCAGATCACATTTCCGGAAAGCCGATATTTGCCGTAGACGCGCGGAATGTACTTGCCGTATGCCGCGTCCTGAACACGAATGTCTGGAAGTTGGGGAAGCTTGTGCGGCGTCAGGATTGCACCAAGCACTGCTCCCGCCAAAAAACCAGCTTGAATCGCCAGAGACGCGCCGCCCGTTAAAACCCCACCGACGACAGCGCCGGCGACGCCAAGAACCAAGCCAAGAGACTGGCCCATATCAGTCCACCCCGCGAACTTGGCGCACGCACGTTATATGGCGGCACATATGATCGTCAAGATCATGCTCGACGACTTCGCGGGCCATTGCGTAGGCATGGATGATCGTGCTGGGACTGGTCAGGATCCCAAGATGGCATGGATCGTTATCCCAATGCATAAGCACCACGTCTCCAGCCCTCCAATCTGCAGTCGCTTCGGTCTGACGCCGCACGATATCGAGCAGCGAGCCATCCGGCCGGCGCGAATATCCCTCGACGTCCTCTACCTCCAATCCGACATTTCGAAGCACGCACACGACGAGACCGGCGCAGTCGACGCCGACGCCCTTGAGCCGTCCTTGATGTTGCCAGCGCGTGCCGATCCAGGTCCGCGCCTCGTCAACCACCTGTTGCCGCGTAACCATCTCAACTCCCCTGCGCTCGAAGGATCGTGTCGGGACCGGGCACATACGGCTCACCGCGGAAGTGCACGACGTTGTTGTAACGGTCGCGACACGTACCAAATTGCTTATCGCATCCCGCGACAATCGTGTACGTATCGCCGACCTGAATCGGATTCGGCATCGGCATACCCAACGTCACAGAGCCTACGGCAGATGTCTTCACTGGGCCACTAAGGCCGATGTTTGCGCCGCTGGTCCATGTGACATTCCCATACGCGAAATAGCCGACTGCATACGTGAAGTTGATCTTCACGAACCAACCGGCCTGCGCAATGTTGAACGTGTAGAGACCGGTCCCGGACACCGAATACTGACCAGCGCCGGGCGATCCGCCGACCAGCGTCAACGGATTGCCATCTGCGCCGACCACGCCGGCATCCGCTTGGAACGATCCCGATGGCGAGACGACCTGCACCGTGTATGGGCCGGTCGTCGGCACGCGGTGACCGATCGAATCCACGAAGGTCGAGATAGGACCGGTCTGGGTCAGCGATGTGTCGCCCCATTGCAGCTGATTCACGACAGACGTCACGGAACCAGATGCAGTAAGCGGAGCGAGATTGATAGTGCATTTCGCGTCGCCGAGACGTGCGCGGCACATGGGCGAGAACTGATCGCCCTTTGCCTGCTGAAACGTCTGGGAGACACCGCGCAACTCAACCTTCCACGATCCGTTCAGCAGCGTGAAATTGCCGAGATTCCCGTTCACCAGGTTGATCTGGCCCATCGTCAAATCTGCGTAGTTCACGCCGAAAATGAGGACCGCTGCATTGCTCCACACGCCGCCTTCGATATCCGAAAGCGCGAACGCGCCACCGGCAGAAAACAGAAGGCCATCAATTTCGAGATTGGAGGTTGAAAGGCTGGCACCATATTCGATCGCCGACCCTGAAAATCCGTTGAATGCGCTATAGGTAAGACCGCCATAGACGATGTCTACGTCGTGGTCGGTAAATCCCCACACCGATCCATCTGAACGAGTGATCTGCACACAGGTTGCCCATGTCAGCACATCGCTCGCGAGCCATGTGGCCATCGCCGTCGAGATAGACCTCATACACGGATCTCCACGATCGGAATGGAGCCCCACTCGACCACGAGATCGCCGTTCGTTCCGTTTCTGTCGACGATCTGCTTCTTCATTTCATCAACGTCAAAGCGCACCGGAACATCGAACTGACCGACCCATGACAAAGTGTCGCTCGGCTGCGGGTACTTCAGACCGACGCCAGAGCCGACGGTGATCGTTTTACCGCTCGTATTGACGGTCAGGGAATATTGCGATCCTGAAATGGAATTGATGGTCGACTGCTTCCCATTTAGCAGGCCCGCATCGGCACCACCCAATCCCGTTAAGGTAAGAAGTCCGCCGGCGCTTAGACCTGGAAGCGCAGCGTTGAGTGTTACTACCGTCGGAAATCCAACCGCGATAGCCGTTACGGCCGACGATGCGGATGCCGACAGAGTGACGAGCCCAGTAGTGGTATCAACGGTCACGCCAGTTGTCAGTGTCGTGCCGTTTAAAATAACCGAGACAGTGCCAGCCACTGGCTTCGATATCAGACGCGTTTCAGTAAATGCCCCCTGCGAATACAGCTTGCCCATCTGATACGAACCTGGGCTTGATTGCGCGATGAGGACGCCGGCGCCCCCATCCGTGAAGTCTGTCCAGTCCTTGATACGAAATCCATAACCGCGTCCTTTCACAACTCGAAAGAACGCGTCGATCGCCGCCGTGTCGGCCGCTTTGAGGGCCCTCATGCCGACCTCGAAATTGATCTTCGATTGACTCCACGCGACGATGCGATTCTCGCGCCCGGAAAATATCGAATTGATCACCGTCGAATACGTCGGCCCCACGACTGCGCCAAATGAAATGCTGTCCGGAAAGCGCGGGGATTCAAGGAACGTTGCCATTACCCATTCCTCCGTTGCGCGATCGACGCACTTTCCATAATCGCGCGGCCCTGCTGCTGTGCTGTTGCGCGCGTCGTGCCGGCCGGTACGTTGACGTTGATGTTCATCACCGAGTTCGAGACATTTCCTGCGCGGGACGCATCAGTTCCTCCGGCACGCAACTCGTGATTCGGGACCACACGCCCAGACTGCTTGGGGACGAATATTTCCGGACCCTTTTCCCCAACCAGATACGGAGTCCCGCCATCTGCAGATCCGCCACCCGCCAGTGCGCCGCCGAGGCCGAATAGAGCCGACATCCCGCTCACACTCGAGTCCGACATCGCGCCGGCCATAACCGCATCCGCCGATCCAGTAACACCGGTCGCCGTAAAACCAAATGCCCCAGCCATGTCACCCTGTCCGAGTCCACCAAGCAAACCGCCCAAACCACCGATACCGCCACTGGAGCCGGTACCGAATCCGCCGATCAGCGTCCCGACCGTCATGGTCGCGACGGTTGCATTAGCGGCGTTGAGGGCGGCGGTATTCTGCGTGGCCGCCCCCATCGAACCGATCGCCTTCGGCAAAATTTGCGCGCCCGTCGTCCCGAAGCCCTTCGTGAGCTTCATCAGACTTTCCAGCGGGTCTCCTGGCAGCAAGTTCGCCGTCTTGGCTGCCACATCAGGATGCGATGCGAAAATACCGCCAGCTATTTGGCCGCCGAACGAAGATGCATTCTCGAATGCCTTCGACATGAGTCCGCGCGTTGCCATCCGCGTGAGATCAGCGAGGATCCCATCCGCCAGCTTGGTGAAACTCACGCGCCCAGTCGTAACGAACTCGACCATCGCGTCTTCCATGCCTTTGATCGTTCGCGTTACCGCTTCCTGCGCCTGAGCAGCGGCGTTGTGCGCGGAATCGACATAGTTAGCAAACGCTGCGGCTGCGCCATTCGTCCAATCGTCCTGCTTGGCCTTCAGCGCCGCGTAGTAATCGTCGAAATCCTGCAGCGATTGATTCAACCCGGCCTTAATTTCGGCCTGCGCCGCAAGATATTGCTGCGTCCCGCGCGCGCTCTTCGGCGTCTCCTTCTCAAGCTGCCATTGAAGGCGCTCGTATTCCGAATAGATAGATTTGATGGCCTGAGCGCGTTGCATCGCTTCATTGCCCATGCCGAACGCATCGAGCTGGCGCTGATGTTGTTCGTTCTGACTGCGCTGATAGTTGCCGATCTGGGCGCGTACTTGAGAAGCGCGTTCGTCGAGCTTCTCGATGTCCTGCTTGAGTTTGAGTTCTCGCTCGTGCTCGATATTGATGGCGAACTGAGCCTTGATGCGGTCCTGCGCCGCAAGGAGGCTTTTCTCGTCGGCCGTGAGGATCTTGCGCTCTTTCAGATCGGAGATCTTCTGGAGGAATTCGGCCTGCTGCTTCTCTGCCTCCGTCAGCTTTTCATTCGTCGAAAGCGCCGCGCGCGTCGCAGCATCCTGATCTCGAAGCTGTTGGATGAAGCGGGTTGCGGCATCTTCATGGAACGCCTTCGGCGCATGGCTGCCCCCCTTCGCGAAGTTGAGTTGATTCGCGCCGACGGGACCGACATTCGGCGTAGGCGGAGCCGTATCGGACCAGAGCTGCTTGATGAACTTCGCGTAGTTCTCACCTTGAGACTTGATATCTCGATACCCAGCCTTCGCCGCGTCGATCATGCCGGAGAAATCGCCAGCGCCGGCGCGATTTGCGATCGTCACGACCGTGGAGAGAGCCGCGCCGGCCTGCTGTGCTCCCACGACAAACGTCGAAATCACGGACGCGGCGCCTTTCACGACGTCCGCGACTCCGGTATAGAAATCGACCAGCATCGGCTTCAACGAAGCGTTTTCCGACAATGCCATCGTGAGATTCATGATGGTAGGCAAGAGCACCGTCTTGGCGCTCATCGACATGGCGTCCATCTTGGCGTGCGCGAGCTCCATGTGCTCCTTGAATGCCGCCATCTGCCTGACCGTATCGTTTCCGATGATGGCACCGGCATCGCGCGCGGCCGTCCCCAGCTCGTGCAACCCCTCTGCCCCGCGATCCAGCAACGGGATCAGGTTCTCGCCCGATGCGCCGAAAATCTCGTTCGCGATGGCAGCCTTCGCGGCACCATCTGCAGATTGATGGAACGCCTCAGCGACCCGCGGAAGCAGATCACTCGGGCTGCTCTTCTTCAGGTCAGCCAGAGAAATGCCGATCGCTGCGAAGGCGGCGGCCGCATCCTTGTTGCCGTGAACTGCTTTGTTCTGCGCCTCACCGAGATCGCTGATCGACTTGACGGTCTCCTTGGCATCGATCCCGGTTGCCTTCGCGGCGAACATCCATTGCTGGATAGAATCCGTGGACATGCCAGTCCGACGAGCGACCTTTTCAACCTCATCGCCATACTCGCCCATGGCCTTGGCGGCCTCATAGGTGGTATGGATCGCCATCGTCACCACGCCCACGAGTGCGCCGACAGACAGCGTGCCCTTGTTCATGATGAGCGACATCGCATCGGTTCTCTCGCCGAGAACCATCAGCGAGCCGGCGAACCGCTTCCAGTTGCCTTGCGATGCTTCATGCGCGAGAACGAGCATCTCGCGCCGCGCGCCGGCGGTCGCAAAGTTGAGACCGTGATGCGCGTTCTCTGCCGCCTTCACCTGGGCGATATAGCTCGCCATGGAATCGCTCACGCCGAGCTGCGCGGCCTTCATCTCAAGCAGTTGGCTTCGCGTCTTGCCGACGGTATCGGCCATACGCATCGTCGACTGCACGAACGAGTTGATCGCACTGGCAGACGCCTTGCTGCCGTTGGTCGCAGCCTCCGTGATCGCCTCTTGCGCGGCCTTCATGCGCTTCGAAACCGCCTCCTGAGATGCGGCAAACGATTCGGCGCTGCGCTTCGCTCGGTCGAGTCCGGCCGTATAGCCGGATGCGTCGACTGTGACGCGTGTAACGCTTTCGTTGCTCATGGGGTGGCTTCCTTGACCTTGCGATCAATCACTTCATCAATGGCTTGCGCAACTTGCCGCTGCTTCGCATCAAACGATGGACGGAGGAACGGTTCAGCCGCCATCTTTGCCGTCCCGTATTCGACAAACCGTCCATAGAACGCGTCTTTGCTCCATGTGACGATGTACGACGCGATTTTTCCTTCGACCGATTTCTCACGGTCATAGGCGATGAGCATGCTGTCGCGAAGCATCCCCGGATACCGCTTCTGCGATGTCGTCTCCCAGCCGCGCACGCCAACCGGCGCGCGCAACTTCACCTCGTCGAAAATCACGCGCGCGCCAGCGACGGCCGCCTGCCGCAAAGTCGACTCGCTGGCCACGTTGCTCAGCGCGCGCAGTTGCGAGGTCAGCGCATCCGGATTGACGATGTAAAAATTCTTAGCCATTTCGGTTCGGAAACATCGTCGAAAACAACAGCTCGGCCTGCGCGTTGGGGTCTTCCAGCAAGATCGGAACATCCGGCTCGTTCGCCGCCTCATGAACCTCATTCCATGGAATGAAATCGAGCGTTTCGAATGGATCGCGCCGCAACTTCGTGTTCCGATTGACGTTAGCGATCATCGACGCGATAGCGCCGGCGCGAAGATCGTCGTAATGGCCCCCGCGCTGGTCAATCTGGTACGAGGCCATGTATTCGACGAACTCCGCGCTCGTGATGCGCTGCTGTAGCTCCCTTACTGGGATGCCGAGGTCGATGCTGAGCCGGAGCCAGAATCGCCGCTCGGGGCGGCGTCGGAGTTTTTTGCAGCCTCCTCCACGGCTTTCGACTGCATACCGTTGAGTCGCATTGCGGCGTCGGCGATCCGGTCGAGCGCGGAGAAGCTTTGCGCGCGAAGTGCCGGGATGTCGCCATCGCTCAACACAAGCTCGCCGGCCTCGTCGACGACGGTCAGCAACAGGAGTGCTGCTTGCTGCTCGCTCACCGGCGCCTTGAGCCGCTGGTCCTGGTTGCTGATGAACGAATCGCGAGCGAGGCCGGACATCTCCGACACGATCACAAACATGTCTTCGCCGAATTCCGGGACCGGCACGCGCTCCGTCTTGAGGCGCGTGCTGTCGAGGATGTCGTGCTTCGTTTCTTTCGAGAGGGTCGGCATTTCAGCTGTCCTGTTCCTTGATAGGTGCGTTGATGAATCGCGGCGATTACGCGTACGTCACGGTGCCGCTGATGCGGATCGAAATGCCCGGCACCTTCATGAGCTGATCGACCCCACCGTCGAGCGGCGTGTTTTTCACGTAGCCGCTGAAGGTGGCCGACTTGCCATTCGGTGCGAGCAACTTGAATTGCTTCAGCGTGCCGTTCTGTTTCGCCTGGTCGCAGGCGACCTGGCCCGGATCGGTGAAATCCTTGTCGACGTCGAACGAGAAGTGGCCGAAATCCTGCAGGCCGAGCATGAATTCCTTGGCCGTGCTCGACAGATTCGTCTTGTCGATTTCGTTCGCCTGGCCGTCGAACCCCTTGAAGCTGGTGATGTTGGCGATCGGCGTCCACGTCGTCGGCGTCGCGGTGCCGCCGCTGGTGTATGCGGAGCCCCCGGTCGTGTCGATGTCGACCGCGAATGTGTTGGTCGTCACGTTCTTGACGACAGCCGTCTGACCGTTGAGCGTCGTATTGCCGCCCAAGCTGGCAAACGTGACGATGTCGCCGTTTGCAAAGCCATGCGCGGCCGAAGTGACGATGGTCGGGTTGCCGAGAGCCAGACCCGTGATGGTCTTTGCGGTGCCAGCGGAACCGGAAACCGAGAAGGTGGTTCCCTGAGCGGAGATTGCGGTCGAAGTCATTTCTGCCTCACAAAAGAAAAAGCCCGCTCAGGGCGGGCCGGTGGAAAAACGCGATGCGCGTATGAGCGATGTAGGGAATTAGGGGGTGAACCAGATCGAAAAATCGACGCGTGAACCGTACAGCTTCGTATCGAAATCGCGCTCGCTCGCCGGCGCGCCCATGCTTGTAGCGTTGATGGGCGGCACACACAAAGCTGCGATGATCGACCTCATCAAGGCGTTCGCTGCAATTCGGTCATCAGCCCAAACTGCGACCTGAAGTCGGCAATTCTGCTGCGCCGAAACGGTCTCGCTCAGATAGCTTGCGGACTTGCCGCCAACGCTCTGATAAACGACATACGGTTTCAGTGCGCCGACCGGAGCCTCGTCCGGATACATGCGGAACGTGCCGTCTCCGTTATCGACCAGCGGCTTGATCGCGGCAACCGCAATCGCCTCTGCCGAGTTAGCCATTGTTGATACCCTCACGCGCCTGAATCATCACCAGGCAATTCCGCTCGTCCTGGTTCATCGAGTCGGTCAAATCAAAAATGCGGGTGCCGAACACCACGCGCATGGCTGCGACGTTCTTCGGTACCTGGAGTTCGGGCCGGTAACGCACGCTGATCATGTGCGTCACCTCGGATTGCGCGCCCTGAGCCAGACGCTTTTCGTAACCAGAAATGGGAGACACCTCTCCGCGGCATTTGAAGACCTCAGTCCATACGTTTTGCGGCTGAAGCAGTGCATCCTGCGCTTGCGACTTCTGCTGAAAACTCAGCACATGACGAAGCCGGCCCGCAGGGACCAGATAGCTATTGACGCCCGGCATTTTCCGCCTCTCTTTTTGCGCTTATGCGGTAGCGACGCGGTACGGGTCGAGCAGCAGATCGAAGAACGGCATCGGATCGACCTTGATCGATCGCTCAGCGACGATTTCCTCCCGGAACGCATACAGCGAACCGATGCGCAGCAGCATCCACCGCTTGATCCCTTCAGGTACGGCCGTATCGTCGCCGTATCCGGCCGTGTAATTGACGGTCACGGCACCGATCTCAGGCATCGGAATCGGCCAGATACGGCCGAACGCCGGCGCGATGCGCGCCGGAAGTGCGGTCAGGTCGGCGACGATGTTGCCATCAGTCGACCGCTGAATTCCACTCGATGGCATATCGAATGCGACAGACTGGATCGTTCCGGACATGTCGCGATACGTAATCGAATTGATTTTCTGCACGACACCGCGCTCGAGCGCAATGCAGATCGGGAAATAATCGAGCGTCAGTTGCCACGTCTGCGTGACAAAGCTGCGCCCGGTGAGCGACTCCGCGAACTGACGCGCCGCCGCAATCAGCGCGGTGATCAACGAATCGTCATCGCTGATATCGACGCGAAGATGCAACTTCGCGGCCGCGAGCGTGATCGGCTCGATAGCGGGCGGAACGGTTTGAACAAGCATAGCGGCTCACAAAGAGGCGGCCCGCTCGCAATTGCGCGCGGGCCGCATACGACTGCCGATTTAGACGACCTGCACGACGCCAGCCTGGTTGAACGCCGATGCCGGCATGAAGCGCGGGGCCACGCCCAGCAACTTCCCGGCGATCAGCGACGCGGCCGTGCCGACCGTCATCGAAAGGCGCACGTAGGCGAAGCCGTTCGTACCGTCGAGATCGGTATCGGCGAGCACCTCGATATACGCCTGCTTGCCGTCTCCGGTCGCTTTGACGATTTGCGTGATCGCCTTGTTCGGCACGTCCTTGGCGCCCGTACCGCTCGAGTCCTGCGCTTGCTGAACCTTTGCGTCCAGCGTGGCGCTCGCGCCCATGATGCCCGTCTGGATCTCGGCGCAGATGCGATGGAAGTTGGCGACCGAGACCCAGCCGGTCGTTACCGTGCCAGCCGCCTGGCTGATCGGATCGATGGTGGCGAGCACCGAAACGCCCTCGGTGTATTTGATGTTCCCGTTCATGAGAAAGCTCCGATAGAAAATCGATTGATGGACAGGCGGCTCGCGCCGCCCATCTCACATCCGCCGACGATCAGCGCGCGCCGAGCGTGACGAAGTAGCTGCGGGTGTTGGTGCTCTTGCCGGTCGGCGGCGTCACCGGCGCCTGCATCACCGGCTGACCGTCGATTCGGAAGATGAACCGGAACGCCGTCGCATTCGCGTCGAAGTACAGATGCATCGACGTCGCGGTCTCGAGGCCGCCAGCCTTCGTGATCGTGCGGTAACCCTTCAGCGAGATCAACGAAAGGTCGGACTGCGAGCTGAGTGCCGCAGCATGCTCCGTCAGGATCAGCGGCCGACCGTTCAGCGTGCCGTCATATCCGCCGTCACGCAGACCGGTACCGGGCGGCAGGAAGATCGGGATCTGCCCGACAACCAGGCTTTCGAGCGCGGGAAGGATGTCCGGGTTGCCGATCCAGATCGCGTTCTTGAGCTGCCCGGTCAGGAGACGGCTGCGCATCTTCGAGATATTCGGCTGCAGAATCGTGCCCGACGATTGACTCCCCTCCTTGGCAACGACGACGAGTGCATTGCTGTTCATGCAGCCCTGCGGTTGCGCGCCGCCCGTGCCGTACAGGATCGCTTCGTTCGTTTTCCACTGGATGCGATCGCTCGCCAGCGGCGTCAGGTACGAGCCCAACGCCGGCGCGTCCTCGAGCAGCTCGTTCGTCACCGGAACCAAAACCATCAGCTCCTTCAGGCGCAGCATCTCGGTGCCGAGTTGCATTTTCGATTGCGCGGTCGCCGAACCTTCGCCCTTCCAGTACGCCTGGATGCCCGAACCCCACGGCGTCGTTTCGTCTTTCGGGAAGACCATGCTGTTGCTCGACGTCTCGGTGTTCAGCGTCATCGGCACGAGCGAGCCATCCTCGATCGAGAGACGCCAGATCTCTTGCGAGAATTCCGGCGGCACGGCGAAACCACCGTCTGCGCCATTGCTCTCGTTGTTGAACGTCGTCGGGGCTGCGGCCATGATGCCGAGGCGACGGTCGAGCGGCGCGCCAGTGAGCGATGCCATCGCGGCACCGCGAACGGCGCGCGAGAAGTCGCCGAAGCTCTGGAAGCCGCGGCGCGGATCGCGCATCACGTTGTCTTCGACCGAGATACTCGCACCGCTCGGAACGACGACGCCCGACGGCGCCGCATTCGCGCCGGATGCACCACCGGTCATCGGAGCGATGGCACGCAGGCCAGCTTCTTCGGTGATCAGAGCCTGCTCGCGGTCGATCGATGCCTGCGTTGCGACGATGCCTTCTCGCATCGCATGATACTGGGCCGTTTCTTCATCGGTCCAACCGCGGCTTTCGGCCTGAGCCTTGGCATCGGTTTCATCGTTGAACTTGCGGGCGGCAGCGACCTGTTCGGTCTTCTTCGCCTGAAGTGCGCGGAGTTTGACGGACATTTCAGTTCTCCAGAAATGCAAAAACCGCCCGGAGGCGGTTGAAATTAAAAACCCGCACATGGCGGGCTTACGGGTCGCACAACGGCCCGAAGGGGCCGCGCTCGCGAGCCGAAGGACTCGCTAGCGGGTGGGCCGTGCCAGCCCTTGCCTTGAAATTAGATAGAAAGAAGGTCGATCTCGTTGCGGTTTGCCTGCGCGGAGCGGCCCGGTGCGCGCGATGCCTTTGCATCGCGCTGCATTTTGCGAATCACCTGGTCGACGTTCATCACGCCATCAATCATGCCGGCAGCGAGCGCTGCATCGGCACCGAGAACGCGACCCTGGCCCATTCCGTTGCGCACCGTATCGATCGGCACGTTGCGGCCCTTCGCGACCGCCTTCGTGAACATCGCGTAATAGTCTTGTGCGCGCCGCTCCTGATAGGCGACTGCCTCCGGCGAGAGACCATCGCTGAATGGGCTCATTTCGGTCTTGTACTTGCCGGCGCTGAACAGTTGGATGTCGACGCCAGCCATTTCCATCGCTTTCGCGATGTTCTGATAGCCGGAATAGACTCCGATGCTGCCCACCTCACCGCCCGGCGTGCAATACGCCTCCGTGCATTGCGAGAGTGCCCAGTAACCAGCCGACGCGGCAAGACTCTGCGCCACGCCGATGACGGGCTTCGATGCCTTCACGCGATTGATCACGTCGCCGAGCTCCGCGGTGCCATAGACACTGCCGCCAGGCGTGTTGAACACCATCAGGATTTGCCCGACGGTTTCATCGTTCTCCGCATCGGTGAGCTGCTGCGCTACCACTCTGGCGCTCGCGCCGCCCTCGCAGACGTCGATATCACCGGGCCATTCGACCATTGCACCGAACACGTTGATCACGGCGATGTTGCCGGCCCGGCTGGACTGCCGAGCCGACGATTGCGAAGCCGCTTCAGGAGCAGGTTGCGATGCCGGCGGCAACGATCCTGCATAGTGCGATGCGAGAACGCCAGCATATGCAGCCATACGCTCCGGCATGAGAGCCCACGGATGGGACAGCGCCCACGCGATCAGATGTGCGTTTTTCATGTGAAATCTCCAGACCCAAGGCTCAGAAATGCGATGGTGAGTTGCTCGACTGTATCCGACGGATCGGGACTCCATGTCGCCGCGAGTTCTTCCGAGATCCCGAGCGCCTCGGCGAGCAACCGAGCCGGCACCGGTTGACCGGCAACGACACGTCGCGCCAGGCGCTCGGCATTTCCACGAAGAACCCGCGCCAGGCGCGCGGAGGCATCGTTGTCGCCCTGATCATCCTGAGTCGGCGCAGGAAGTTTGGCGGGCGGCGGCGCACCCTTTGTCACCGTCGGCTCGCCGGCCGCATCAACGGTCGTCACGTTGAGCGGCATCAGCGGTTTGTCCAGTCCGGCGAGCGGGTCATAGCCCTCTTCGCCGCGTCCCTCGTTACGCGTCATGACGCCAGCAGTGACGAGCGTGCTGATGCGGCCCGCGCGTGCGACGCCATCGCCGCGCATCATGGGCTTGTGATCGAACTCGGGATCGAGATCCGAGTCCGGGCCCAGCAAGTTGAAGCACATCGAATATTCCCAGAGCCGCGCCCACGGAAGCATGGTGTCGGTCCAGAACTCGATGGACAGGTGTTCGATGTTGCTGAATGTCGCCTTGCTCAGGTCGCCGATCTTATGCGGCGGCACTCGGAAAATGCGCGCGATTTCGGTCGTCTTCGCGCCGCGCGCCTCGATGAACTGGCTGTCTTTGTTGTTCATGCCCAGTTCATGGAACTTCATGCCGCGCTCGAGCACGGCAACCTTGCCGCGGTTCGCGCCGCCCTGCATTTCCTGCCAGGAGTCGCGGAATTGTTGCTTGACTTCCTTGCTGCCAAACGTCCCCGGATACTCGATCCAACCGCCGCCGGGCTTCGCATCGTTTGCAAAGAAGCGTGTCGAGTAGTCCTGCATCGACAAGCCCTCGCCGAACGCTTCCCGTGCCAAACCGATGAGGCTCAGCCCCATATAGCCGTCATCGCTCATGCCGCGCAGATGCCAGATCTCATGTCGGCTGTAATAGATGATCTGGGCGTTCTGGTCGACATACCGATAGCGATATGACCCATTGCTCAGCGGCTCGATCGACATCCGATCCGGATGGAGCGGCAGAAGTTCGGTAATCTCGCCGGCACCGTTGGCTGTGATCTGGCTGAATGCATTCCCGCGCAACGCGAGATGTCCGGCGAGCATCATTCGATACTCATACGGCGACTGAAAGCGATTCGGTGCCTTCTCGATCAGCTTATACAGCCAGTGCTTGTGCTCGCGCGTGCGGCCACCGCCCGCCTTCGGCTTGTAGAGCTCGAACGGCATGATCGCGAACGATTCGGCCAAGACGCGCACACACGCCAGAACATCGGGCAGCGAAAGCGCGGATGTTGCCGTGACACGCGATCCGGCCGTCGACCGATAGCCGAGCGGCGCGAACCAGAAATTCCCCCACGGGGATTTGTCGCTCGGCGCACCGATGTCGGCGCGAATGCGCGAGATGAACATCAGGCCACCTCGCTCTCGTCAGCCTTCTTCGGCCGCGGTGGCTGTTCCCAGCCAGCGAGATACGCAGCCACCAGCGTCAGCGCGATGAGGAGGCCGCCGGCCGCGATAATGCCCCACCCGACATTCAGAATGACGCCGCCAGCGAGCACCATCAGCCAACCCAACAACAGGCAGAGGTTGAAGACTTTGATATTCACGTTCACACCGCCATCAGTTCGTAGTCGTCGCCGATCACCATCGAGACCGGATTGAGCGCCATCAGCGAGACGGCATTGAATGTGGCCATCAGCGGGTCGATCTTCGCCTTCCCGGATGCCGCCTTGGTGATCAGGATCGCATTCCCCTTGTCCTCGACCCTCGCATTGCTGACGCACCAGTTCATGAGCGTCGAGCCACCGTGCACCAGCTCACCGCCAGCCAATTTGCGCTCGCACGTCTTGATCGCGCCGCTGAGGCGCCACCCCTGAGAAATGCCAATGATTTGTTCAGGCTCAATGCCACGGAGATCAGAAGTAAGCTCATCGATGATGTCGCCGATTCCGGCGGGATCGACGCCGATCGCCTTTTCGGTTGAAAGCAATCCAGCATCGCGAACTTGACAAACGATGTCTGCGAGGTGCGCGACGTCTTCACCCGGCATCTTCACAATCGTGAGGCTCCCCTCAGCCGCGAAATCATGCAGCCGCGGGGCAATCTCCTTCCTCCGCTCCAGCACAATTTCATGAGCCCATGCGTGGTTCCACGCAAGCCATCGGCGCGTCTTTCGATCACGGCCCAACGCGCTGAACCCGAGCAGGTCATCGAGACCACCGCCATCAATACCGATGGTCACGACTTCCGATCTTGCAAGGAGTTCTTCGAGCGTCAGCACCGGATCGGCCGCCTGCTCCCAAAAATCGGCACCAGCCCACCGATCGGAACGCAAATTCAGCCCGATCTCGATATTCAGATGCTTCGCAAGGAACTGCTGAAATGATCCGTCCGTCTTGTCGCGGTTCTTCGCTAGGTTGTCCTCAATCCATTCGGCACTGACCGAACGACCAAGATTCGGGTTAGTGATGTAGCAATATTTCGGGTCGAGATATGCCTTGCTCTTGACCATCTCATCGGGGAACTCATACAGCACGCCGAGCGACTTGCGGTCGATGATCTTTCCGTCGCGTACGTCGCGGTAATACTGCAATTTCTCCTTGAAGACGCCGGCCGGCGGGTCATCGCTTTGCGTCGTCAGGTAGATCACCCAACCTTCATCGCGCGACACCTGGCCGCCGGTAGCCTCCATGAACATCGCGGCGGCGTTGGAGCGCTTCCCGAAAACCCAATGCTCATCAACAAGAATCTTTCCCGACTTCTTGCCCGATACGGTGTCGGTATCGGCGGCCACCACTTTCAGCGATGCCCGACTCACACGATGCGTGATCGTGCGGATATGGTCCTGCACATGAAACAACGCGGACAATTCTTCGTCGGCACGCACCATCCCTGCCGCAGGCTTGAAGCTGTTTCCGGCAACTTCGATTGTCGGCGCGATGATCAGGTGCTCCTCCTCTTCGCGCCAACAGAGGATCACCGCGGTGAGCATGATCCCCGCAGCGATCGTCGACTTCGAGTTCTTCTTGCTGATGAGCAGAAAGAATTCGCGAATCAACTGGTTCCCCGTCTCGGCGTCATAGGCGCCAAAAATCGCGGATACGAAATCGAAGACCCATTGCTCGCAACACTCGCCGAACGTCGGCTTGCCGGGCAGATCGACGACACGCAATTCCTTGAAAATGGCGAGCGCCTGCGCGGCCTGGTCCGGAAAGATCGGTGCCGGGATAATCGACTCACGATCGATCAGCCGGCGCTCCCAATCTGGGCACGCAGTGGTCCATTCCATAGTCATGTCTTCTTCCCGCCATTCGCGACTAGTCGCGGCGGTGCTGCCGGCGCAAATCGATTCGCGACTCGCTTAGCTGCATCAGCGACTTCATCCTTCTTTCCGCCATCACCCTTTTTCGTGTGCGTGTATTGCACGGCCGCAATCGCGGCACGGACTTGCAGACTGCTCGCCTTGACCTTCCCGAGCGCAACATCCTTCAGGAGCGTGAGCATGTCGCGCTCGGCAATTTCTACCGAATCTTCTTTCGATCGCTTCAGGGCACCGCCGTGAGCCTGCGGCTCGAGGCGCACCGTAACCGCCGCCTTCACAGGCGATTTCGCAGCCACCGGCTTCGATTTCGGCTTACGCCCGGCGCCGGGCCGCGCGCCGCCGCGCCGCTTCGGTGCCTCCAGCGTTTGATTTTTTTCCGGTTTGATTTCGGCCGGTTTGGCCTTCGGCTTGCGACCCGCTCCCGGTCGCGAACCGCCGCGCCCATTGGGTTTGCTGGCCATTTGATTTCAGCCTCGTTTGAATTTGAAAATTGAAAAAGGGGATTTTTTCTCTGCAAGCGGGGATGCGCGGTGTCCCGCGCCGCAACACGCAGAGATTTGACCCCCTTACCCCTACAAATGAGAATTATTCCCGTTTATTGCGTGGGCCGCTGCTGCGCACAGATGGAATCGATACTCAATCTCAATTGCATCAGCGCGCTCGTGTGCGCGCCTCATTTGCGGTCTTTAGCTTGTGGCAGTCGTCACATAACAGCTGAAGATTGCTATCGTCGTTACTGCCGCCCTGCTCGAGAGGGACTTCATGGTCTACCTCATCGCGCCATGGCAGCCAAGTACATCCGCAGCCGCGGCACACGAACTGCTGCTCAACCGCGATCCGCTTTCGCGTCTCAACCCATCGGCGCCCGCGGATACGCGGCGTCGCGCCGGCCTTAGTCTCTAACGTCGAGACCCGCGATTCCTTCAGCGTCCCGACGCGAGCCTTAAGAGTCGACAAGCGCGCGACCATGTTTGATGCTCCGGGTCATTTGACCCATTCCTTCATATCGAGCGCGCAAGCACGCATACGAGTTTGAATTGTTTTTGGAGATCAACGAGTTATGCGCGCTTTCGATATTTGATGGTCATTTGATCGTAACACGCATCGCGCGCTTGATCGTCGCCTCTAGCTTTGCCTGGTCAGCCACGCGGCCGGTTACGACGCAAAGCAACGCCAACACGAACAGATACGGCTTCAACCACCATGCGATGGTGACGTTGAGGCGGAAATCCTGTTTCATGCTCATGTGGGCGCACAAATAAAAAAGCCGACCTAGCCGCGCATGCGCGCGAACGGTCGGCAACCCGACGCTCACGCGACGGAGGAGACACCAGAAATGCAAAAACCCGCCACTCGGGCGGGTTTCAGCACAGCAATGGTACGGTATAGATTGAGGCAGATTTTTGCGCACTCAATCTGCAATGTCAAGTGGCATTCCACGAAACCCATGCCGATTCCATCTTTTGCTTGGGTTCATCGACATTGACCGGCATCGAGAACGTGATGCCATGGAGTGGATGCGTCACCCAC
The DNA here is from genome assembly GCF_017815075.1 of Burkholderia sp. AcTa6-5. Lineage (NCBI taxonomy): Bacteria > Pseudomonadati > Pseudomonadota > Betaproteobacteria > Burkholderiales > Burkholderiaceae > Burkholderia > Burkholderia sp. AcTa6-5. The sequence goes on from NZ_JAGIQE010000010.1 coordinate 194,392, forward strand.
AACGCCTGACGCGGCAACTCAAACGGGAAGTTGTTGGCGTACGCATACTCGTCGTACCCCTTCAACGAACCATTGACGATCAGGCGCGGCAACTGAATCCACTGATGCCAGTGACCCAACAGCATCGTGTCGTATGACTCGCCGATCTGCGTCTGCCGACTGCGCTTCTTGTGGTCACCCCGTATGATCGGACCCAGTGCGCCGATCATGCCATCGCCGCCACGGAACTGATCGCCGTGCGTCAGCAGATAGCGGTGGCCGTAGATCCGATATAGCGCGTCGGAGCCATTCGGGATCAGGAAAGATACGCGCTTGTCGCCTTCGAAGTGCTTCGCCAGGAAGCAATACAGCAACCAATCGAACGACGTATAGTTGCGACCCTTGGCGCGGATCTTGTGAGTGTTTCGCCCATGATTGCCAGAAACGCACGGCACGAACACGCGACCGAAGTGATTCGCCAATGTCGTGATGCACCATATGAGCACGCCGAACAAGTCGATCACGGTAGGCATGATCTCAGCCTCGTTGGTCGCCATGAGTTCTTCGTGAATGTCCCCGCTGACCATATCCCCGCCCAGCGGAAACACGATGCCGGGATATTTCGGGTTGACCATGTGATTGTTCAGCAGGTCGATCGCCGTGAGCACCATGCGCCGCGCGCGGGCGTGCGCAATCTCCAAGTTGTATTCGTTCACACCGCCAATTTGCCGCGGATCGACGATTTCCGCCCAATGCCAGTCGGATGCGAAAAGCGTCGGAACACCAGGCGCGCCCTTAGCGAACTGCTTGGGCACCAACCATGCCGGCGGTTCGGTTACGGAAGATGAGAGCTTGAAAATCTTCGCCTTGACGAACTCCTCGTCCAGTTCATCGCGTGCACGCTGCGCGAGGGCCGCGCGCAAGGTGCGCAACTCCGTCTGCAACTGAGCCACATTTGAATCACTATCGGATAGCATTTCGCCGGTGCGCGCAGCACGCATCTCCGACCTTTCTGGGACGCCTTTCAGCCGGCGGCGGATACGCGTCGCATTCACACCCAACGCTCGCGCTGCAGCGCGAATGCTGCCATGCTGCTTGATAGCGGCCTTGTATTGATCGATCTCGGACATGCCAATCACCCCCGCGTATGGCGCGCATGGGTTGCAGCGCCGAAAATCGGCAACAGTTCGCGCATCAAATGCGCGAGCAGATATGCCATCACCTCGTCGTTCTCTTCCGTTACCGGAACCCCGGCCTCTTTGAGAATGAACACGACCGCATGCAGCGTTTCATGCGCCAATGTCGCGACACTGCGATCGAATACGCCGATCACGTAGATCGCACCGTCTGCGGTAGGCGGAATTTGTACGCACATTCCCGCAGCGTTCGGGCTGACGAACTGATCGCATCGGTAGTGGCCCATCGTCGCATCCCAATCCTTGCGGGTTCTACACAGGTACACATCTCCCTCAAAAAGCGGGATCGGTATGGACGGGAGGATGGGGCAACTCATGGCGCGAAAATGAAAAAGCCCACGGCTTTCGCACGTGGGCTTTTCGAGACTCTTCCCGTAGAGACAGCATTCCTACGGTATAGACGGGAGTAAGTATTTGCGCATAAAACCTGCAATGTCAAGAAAAATCGCAACCAGTCATGCCGATTTCCTCGAGCTTGGCGTCAAAGCGCACCCAAATTGGGTATTCAGCTGCACGCAAAACGTCGGAAATTTCTCTCCATCTCGTATTTACCGTTCTCGCGCTAACGCCGGCGGCCTCTGCGATCTCTTTGGACGTATGTTTCACGCCGAAATGCTTCTCGATCATCATTCGCCTAAGGGTTAAGTTGGCGAAAGACTTATCCGTCTGCTCTAACGCGAATTCACTGATGAACTCGATGGCGTTTTTCCACATCTTGTTCGGCCGCCATCCCTGACAGCATTCGTCGCCGCATTTACACTCGAACGATCGCTGCGCACACATCGCCACCACAAATGCCATTTCGAAGCGCGATAGCGCCTCGATCTCTGCCAATACCATGCCAGCCTGGCCAGCACCGTCCAGACCGATGAGCCCCTTCCCGCTTCCCATCGCAGCGCCGCCCGCTAGCTTTGCCGCCGGTGACATGGCGTATTGCTCGTACGCGTACCGCAGCGCCCATCTACATGCCGCCCGGCTGGTCTCAAACACCGCTTGTTTCGCCTTCCCCATTTTCCGCCCCGTTTGAGATGTTTCTTTCGGTATCATGCGCCCCCGAAAGAAAAGTTCTTGCACTTAAAAGACGAATTTCTCAAGATCCATTTCTAAAATTGACTTTATTGTCATGTGTGGAGAACGTCGGAGGATGCCAGCGCGGATTCAGTCGCCTTGACACGTAGACGAACACTTCCCGTCGACTGGGCGATTGAACCAACTGAATGAATTCCGGCAATTGGACGATCGCCCCGTACGTATATCGCGAATCTCGAATTACGCCACGCGGCGCGCGAGCGGTAATGCGACTGCGTATCACTTCAAGGACGTCGCATTCCATCGTCTGCTCGACGCATTCTGAGACAGGACGGCCGCGCACGATAGTGCGCTCCGGGATGCGGGCCGTGATTTTCATGCGACCACCAACAAGCCGCGCTCGATCAGCTCGACCAGTGTCTGTTTCACCAGCACCGTCTCGAGCATCCGCCGTTCATCCTTCGGCAAGCCGCCGCCTTGGTCGAGTTCTGAATGGCACTTCACGCACAACGCCATCAGACAAGCATCCGATGCCTTGATGGCACCGCCCTTGCCTTGGTTTTCATGGGCTGCCTGCGTCTTGTTCTCGAGCCCGCATTTCATGCACGGCAGTGACGCGACGGCGCGGCGCAATGCCTCCGACCGGAACGTCTGTGGCTTTGGGAAAATCAGCTTCGCGGGCATGGCATGCCACCTTCGCGCCGTGGCGCACACTGATGATGTACGACGTGATGGCGCAGCAGCAGAATCGCGCCATCATGCGGACGATCCGTCCATACCTTGGTCTTGATGTGGGGATGACTTACTTCCCATGCATGTCCGCCAGGGCCGACGAGGTATTTGGCGCGGGGCTTAACGGTCTGCATGTTCACCTCTGCTGCCAGCAACCGATGCCCCCAGAAGTTCGTCTTGCTTCGCGTATAGCGGCACTACATCGCCATCACGCAGGTACTTTGCATCGACGTGCTCGAAGTGAGGATGCAACTCACGTCTATCATTGGGTGCCGTATTGATAAAGTGACCGACGCAGACGTATTCATGCGCATGCGCAGCGCGCGCCAGGTTCGCAGCGGCCGGTGACTCCAGCGCCGCGAGGACATCTTCCAGCGCCGCGTTATAGCCGTCGCGATATTGCGACTCCGGCTCGTCCGACGGCCCGAGTTCGCCGGCTGGATTTTCGATGAACAGCGCCTTGACGAGATCGATCACCGATGCTTGACCTTCGACATCACCCGCATTGCCCTTCGAATGTGAATGGATTTCGTCGACCGGCGCGACGCGGTTCGCGAACTTGTCGACGAGTTCCTGCGTGCGGCGCGTCGATTCATCGAGATACCACGCAGAGTCAATGCCCACACCGTCGTACCGCGGCTCGCGCAGTGCATGCTCAATGGCACTGCGCGCGAAGTCGAACAGATCGCGACGATCGAGGACGACGTCAAACTGGTCGAGCAGCTCGACGTGGAATCCCAGTCGGCATGTCGGCGCGCCGTGATGCCACAGGAATAGGCAATACGCGATCACGTCGAGCGGATCGCCCTTCGTGATGTGGTGGTACATCTTCGCCCTGCATTCGCTCATCCAGTTCGGGGAAAGCCAGCCATCGCGATAACCGTACTTCTGTTCGGCTCGCGCGAGCTTGTCGCGCACTGCAGCCATACCGCGCACGACGAGATATTCGGTTGCCGGGTGGAGAGGTTGTTTTTCGCTCACGATTGATCCTTGCGATCGATTACGCGCAGTCCTGCGCGTTGAAGAAGGAGGACAAGCGCTGCCGCAGCTTGGAGCGGTACAACGCCATTTCCGATTTGACGGAGCTGGTGATTCCGGGATTCGTCCACCAGACAGGCCATCCCATCAGCCAGCATGCGAACGCCGGATTCAACCGCGGGCGCGAGGTCTGGACGTCCGGCGATGATGCCCCCCCATCGTTCGTCACCGGGGCCTGGCGCAAAGAGCTCGCCATCCCATGCGCCGCGTCCTGAAGATTCACGGCGTGCCCCTGCTGACGGCGAATCTCCGGATCCTGCCCCGATCCACGTATGCTGTTCTCGGTACATGCCGTCGGGGTTGGCCAGTGCCGCGTCTCCGACTCCAGCCCAATCTGCCTCTTGCCGTTCTCCGTCTTGCCCCGATTCGCGACAACCTCGGCCGATACCGAACGACCTCCGTTCGGCACATTCGGAGTCGCCCACTGTGCCGACATGCTGGGCAGCATCGGATCCCCGGCGCTCCCATGCTGATTCGGGCCACCCTTCGTTCCGTCCGTTGCGCGCGGCATCGGCCATGCCAGCACCTTTACCTGGAGGGACGTGATTGTCTCGGTAGCCTCGCCCGTTCTCCCAAGCTTCTCCATGCGCATGCGCTTGTATGCCTCCGGAGATTTGTTGTCGTCCTGCGCCACCGGCGTCGGCCAGTTCTGATCGACCTGTCCCGACAATCGTAGATTGATGGAGCATCCCCGCCGCTCCGGGCTGCGGTTCCCATAGCTGTACTTCATCCCCTTCGCATCGCTGCACGCCGGGGTTCCCCAACCGCCAGGCGAAACAAAACCACCGCTCACGCTGGTGATTTCCGCCCACGTCGGACGCGCGTATATGCGCCCATTCCGCATGCCACCCGCGATCGGCCAGTTCTCCCACGACCCGGGAAGCTGCGCGCTCGAAGAGCTCGCCATCCTCTTCGTCCACAACGGAGGCAGTGGCAGATATGATTCCTGAGACGTTCTCCAGAATGAGGAGCGCCGCACCGCAATCGGTAGCGATGTCGACGACGTTGAAGAAAAGACCAGAGCGCTTACCGTCGAGGCCGGCGCGCCGCCCAGCGACGGAGATGTCTTGGCACGGGAATCCAGCAACAACGCAATCCACGCTTCCGCGCCACGCTGAGCCGTCGAACGTGAGAAGGTCAGACCAGACAGGCGCCGGATCAAGCGCTCCTTCTTCCATAAGCGTGACAAGTTGGCCGGCGGCACTGGCTTCCCGCTCCACGTAACAAGCGGTTCGGTGGCTGATTCCGAAATGCTCGAGTGCAGCCCTGACACCCTCTCCGAGCATTCCGACTCCGGCACAAAGCTCGATGGAATGAATAACCAGGTCATTCACTGGACCTCCGCACCACGGTAGAGGCGGCCCATGCCTTCGCGGGCCGCCGCGCCTTGTTCATCTGCCGCAGCAGCACGAAGCCCGCGATCGAACTCCGTCTTCGGGAACCCGCAGAGATACGGATTCGGCGCGAGAGACCCAAACCGTTCATATGCGCGCCGCCCCTCGCCGTAGTAGTCGCGCTCGTTGTTGCGCTTGCGTTCCTTTTTCATCGTGATGATCTCCACGGTTGCAGCTCGGTGTCGTAGCCGAGCATGAGCGGATGCTTCGGATCGCCGGATGCGGTAAGGCCGAACGTCATCACTGATTTCGTGGCCCCGTTCATCAGGCGGCTGATCATGTCGAGGCGCGGCAGAAGCGATGGCAGCAGCTTGCCGCGGGCACCCCAGCACGGAACGATGATGTCGGCGTCGTTGAGGATGCTGGCGAGGTGGGCGTCGTTCATCGGGCCAACCGGATCGTCGGCAGACGCGAGCGCACCGACGTCGGTCGCGCGGTAGGCGTACACATTGCCGACGATGAACTTGCGGCCACCCCACCGCGAAACGAAGCCGATCCATTTCCGAACGGTCGCATCGTCGATGCTGGCATCTGCGGTGGACGGGTTGATCCCGATGAACGCGTATGTCGGTCCGTCGAGACCGACTTCACGCTCGAGGCGATAGCGGTAGGTTCCGCATGTGCTGATGATGGCGCTCACGATGCACCTCCCATGCGTATCCAGCCCTTCGTCGTCGCCTTGATCTTCCCGGCCTTGCGCAGCGCCTGCAGGCGTCTGTCGACGACCCGCCAACCCACAACTTCGCCGAAGGTGGTCGGCTTGCATTCCTCGCGCGCGAGACGCTCGCTTTCCCGCCGAACCTCGCCGGTGTTGACCGCGACGAACTTCTTCGGGGTTTCGTTGATTGCCGCGAGGATCAGATCGTCGAGTGTCTGGTATTTGCTCACGATGCCTCTCCTGCGCGGCCGGCGTCGATGGCGCGGCGAATCGCCACAAGCGTGTCCGGTACGCCAAGAACGTCGAAATACGCCGCGACATCCAATGCGAAATCCAGCGTGACAGGAGCGCGACCGAACTCCATTGCAGACACTTGCGCGCTCGGAATATTCAGGCTTTTCGCCATATCGCCCAGCAACGTGCCGGTGACGATTCGCAATGCGCGCACGAGCATGCCGTAGGGCGTTAGCGGATTCGTGAGGCTCGGCTGTTCTTCCGTCACCTCGACTCGCGGCTCCGGCAGCTTCAGTTCGCCGCGTTGGATCTTGATCGCGTTGTCGAGCGCGTCAATATGCTCGTCGGTCAAGACATGCGCACGGTCGCACTCGATCACGGCGATTGCTGCTGCGATGACGCCGGCCGAGGCTTGCGGCTCCGGCTGCACCGGATGCGCAATCAGCACTTCCAGCAAGCCGTTCGCGGCCTCAACGTGTTCCGGCCCGCGCCCGCGCAAGCACGCCTCGGCGCGCTCGATCTTGTCGCGGTGATCGTCGGTGAGGGAAGCTCGCGGCTCCGGCTGCTGGGTGGCGAGAAGGGCGCGGACGCATTTGACGACAGCCTGCCGTACGCCGTGCAGTCCGCATGCGTTCGCCATGGACTCGATGTCTTCGTCCGTCAGCCCGACAGGAGCGGATGCCGGGGCGGGAGGGGGCGGGGCGGTGTAGAGCGCAAGCTCATCGTCCTCGGTGACATGGCCGGTTTCGCGCCAGTAGACCCATGCGTCGGATGTGAGGTCTTCGAGCTGTTCGAGCTGCTCTTTCGTGATCCAGCACACCGGTTCCGCCGCCTGCGCGGGGGCGGCGTAGTTGGCATCGACCCACTGATCGCGCTCGTCCTTAAGCTTCTGGATCGCGTCGAGAATCGGTTCTGCGCCGCCGTCTTCGGGATCGAGGCCGAGCGCTTCATTGATGAGCCCGAGGTCATGACAGGCGGCATGGAACATGCGCGTCATGCTCGCGAGTTCACTCGCCGCTTCCGCCCCCGCCGCATTGGGCGACGAGGCGCGGGCGTAATCGAGCGCTTCGAGCCATGCGCCGCGTTGGCTATCCCACACGTCCTGAGCAATTCCTTCCGTTTCCGGCCGGTCGTAGCCCATCAGCTCCACGAACGCCGCCTGCTCATCCGTCCGCGCGGACTGTATGCGGCAGACACCGTCGTAGCCGAAGCGATACACCGCCTCATCTGCCGTTCGCGGCTCGGGCTGGATCGATGCGTCCTTGGGATGTGCCACGCACGGATCCTCCGCCTCACGCTTGCATGCGCCAGAGGCGCAACCGCGCGAGCACTCGGCGTCGGAGATTGCGCACACGCGCACGGTTGCGGCGTTTTCGTTACTCATCGCACGTCTCCTTGCGGCTGAGCCGCGCGCGGCCGCTTCAACTCGTCCGTGTCGGCGATCGTGAAATGGCGAGGGTGCTTGTCGGCGTACTTCGCGCGGATCTTCGGCATCAGCGCTTCGAGCTCGGCGCGCACTTCTGCCAGGCGCTCGTGATTGCCCGGCGGCCGATCGTCGATGACGTTGCCCGTCAGCATGGCGTCGACGACGATGTTCAGGCAGCACATCGCGTTCGCGAGGTGCGGCGTACCGTCTGCGGGGTCGTAAAACTCCCCTTCCCAGAACGCGTCCATGTGGCGATCGTGCGCGGCCTTGTAGACGGAGAGACGGATGCCGGCGGCACGCCAGTTCCATGCGCCATATTTCACGTTGCCGAGGTAGTGCGCGATTGCCTGGTATGCCTTCACGAACGGCGACAGGAGGTGCAGCGGGAGCTTGTCGGTTGCGATGGCGTCCTTCGGGTTAGTCGGCTTTCCACCGTCGGGAATTTCAGGCGATCCCGAGAAATCGATCGGCGTATGGAAACGCGCGCGGCACGTTTCGAGTGAGCGAAGATCAACCTCCGGTTCGCTCAGTGATATCCGCTGCTCGAACATCTGCGGCGTCTCGCCGGGGAACGGTTTGGGAGCGTCGTCGGGTATCGCCGTGCCTTCAATGATCGGCGCAGCGCCTCGGTGATTCCCCGTCTGCTCGAGCCAGTGCTCGCGAAACTTCTCTTCCGGGATGTCGGTGCATGCGCGGAGTGTTTCCTTCGGCACGGAGTCATGTTGAACATGACTTTCGGTTTCCCGTGAAACAGCGTCACCGCGTGAAACGCTGCCGGGTTTCTGATCGGCAGGACCCAGATCGGTGAGATCGACGACGAGCGGCGTGCGCGAATCGCCCACGCGGACGAGCCGATACTGCATGCCATAAAAGCCGGTGACATGGCCTTCCTGACCAGTCGTCAGGACGATCACTCGCTTCCCCACCTTTGTCCACTCCGCCGCATGATTTGATGCATCACTCATTTTTTAGCACTCCTCAAACTTCCAGCCACAAGAATCATCGCGATGGACCGCGACGAATCGGAAAGGGAATTGCTCGGCCGCGATCTTCACCGTCGTGAGCGGCTCGTTTTTTGCCGCATCCATGACGTGGTGCATCTCGAGGTGTCCGCTGGCGACCATCACGGCGAAGTTCGGGCCGTAATACGTCTCGTCAGCCAGGCGCAACTTGATCGGATTCGCGCGGAACCAGAGAACATCGCCACGCAGCCGGAGCGTCGCGAGCAATTCGCCGTACGCTTCAATCGCGGCGTCCACTTTTCGTGTACGCACGTGGCCGAGTGAACGCATGACGGTTGCGCCAGCCTTCGCGGGCTCAGGAGCGGACTCCAAGAACTTCGCGCCGGTCTTCACCTTCTCTGCGAGGTCGGCCCGGAATCGCTTCTGCGGAACCTTCGATACCGTCCCGCGTTCGTGGCGCGATAAGCACTCCTCCTGCTTCATCGCCTCGATGCCAGCGTCGAAACCAGCGGCGATGTCGTCGAACTCGCTGTTCGGCTTTGTGCCGTGCATCTCGGCGAGCTTGCGTTGGGCGTAACCGCGGATCGGCGTCGTAGCGCTTTCGCGGACCGCCCCGCCCGCACGCGCCGTCGCTTTCTTCTTCATGCCCGCACCTCGTCCGTCACGTCGTCGTTGATCGGCACGCCGCTGATTGGCCGAAGACGACTGTCCTCGCAGAAGTGCTCAGTGAGAAACTCGCCACTCTTCAGCAGCATCGGGTCTCGTGATCGGCATTCCCACATCTGCATCTCACCGCTCCATGCGATGACCTCGACGATGCGTCCGATGTTTTGTGGGATGGTTGATGCGATCACGAAGGCAAGATCGCCGGGCTTGCAGTTCATGCTGCCTCCCCATCTTCGACAACGACATGGCCGCGCCGGGACGACAGCACGCGCAGCGCCGACTCGGCATCTCTGATCGCCTTTCGGCATGCGTTTCGCTCGGGAATGCGCGCGCTGTAATCAGCCCACGCCTCGAACGGATTCGTTGCAGCAGCCCACCGGATTTCGTCGAGGTTCGCGTATTCACTGCGCGCCTTATTGGCTCGCGCAAGTTCTTCCCGTGCCGCCTCGAATATCTGTCTGCGTGACGTCATGTTCAGTCTCCGTTATACGACCAGGTGCCGACTCGTTTTTCCTGCGGCCGGCGCAGCGGTCGATCCTTCATGCTGAATCGCGCGGGTCGGAGCGCAGATGTACTGGGCGCCATTGATAGAAAGTGCAGCGCCGGCGAAATCGCAAGTCGACGCCACTCGCAGCGACGTATAGGCCATTCCGCCGATGACTCCGAGCCACGCGAAAAATGCATATGCGATGATTCGTTTCATGCTTCCACCTCGACGTCGTCGTTCGAATGAATGGTCATGTCCTGCTTGAAAACGCGGCCGGCAGTAGCCGTAAGAACCGAATCCGGGGCAGCCCGGATGACCCACGGATTGAAGGCGGCAGCGGCAATCTTCTGGCGGCGTTTGTATTCGCGGCGGCATAGCGCCGTATCTTTTCTCGGTGGCCGCGGAGCGTCTGGTTCGCATCCAATCGCCCAGATTGGTGCGAGCCCATGCAACCCGACGCGCCTCCATGCGATCACGTAGAAGTCTTTCCCGCGGCCACGTCGCATCGTGCGACGTACGCTATCGAGGCTGTATTCGAGGCGAGCGACGATATCTTCCGTAGCCATCGGGCCATGCTTCGCGAGCAATGCAATGACGCATGCGCGAACGACCGACAGGGAACCATCCGTCGCGGCAGGCTTCGAGCCAGCGACGCCGAGTTGACGCGCGCGCACCTTGACGGATGAATAGGACCGACCGGGCAGAGAGTTCAGCCGCGACTTGATGGATGAGTTCGATGCGTAGATTTCACGCACGATCCGATCCTCATCAGCCGTGTATCCGCGCTCGCGATGGATCTGCAAACGCATGCGCTCGCTCTGGCTTTTCAACGCGGAATACGTCCGCCCCACAAAGCGATTCGCTTCGTCACGCAAAACGCGACGTTGTTCAGCAATCTCGATCAGGAGACTGGTCTCCTCAGGCGTCCATGGCCGGCGAGTGATTTTCGCCTTCATGCAGGCGTTCATTGTTTTCATGCAGACACCTGAGGAATGAGGGATTCGAACGGGTTGAACTTCGCGCGCCGCCGCGCGCGCCTTTGGCGAATACGTGCGCATTCGCGCACGGTCTTGCGTTCGTAGTTCGGGACATCTGGGCCCGGACCTGCCGCCCACCGCTTCGCCCAGTTCGTCGGGCGACGCTTCCAGCCACCGATGTGGAAAAGCGTTCCGTGACCTTCCTTGAGCACGAGATAGACGTGAGCGAGCGAAACGCCCGTCGCGGCAACTATCTCGTATGGGGTCGTTGGGCCGTTCTCGTCGAGGAATCGGAAAATCTCGCCGGGTGCCCACGTCAGATGGGAACCACGTGGCGCGAGCCCCTTGCCAGTAAGCTTGAGAACTCGCGCGCGCTTCTGGACGCTTCCTTGGGAGCGGTCGACGAGCTCGCGCGCGATCACCTTCGGCCCCTTTGAAGCGCGGTATCCGCTGACGATCACGGCGTCTTCTTCGGGCGACCACAGGCGATATGCGGGACGGGTATTCATGCCGCATGCCTCCCATCGTTCATGCGCTCAATGATCCGGGCCTTGTATTGCTTCAGGCTCTCGCCTTGGCGCCCTTCGTCCATGCCGAGCTCGCGCGCCGCCGCCTTCAGGCTTTTCTCGTCGTCGCCGAGTGCGATGCGCTTCTTCGATGCACGCTCCGGCGGGTTGATCATCTCGTCGATGATCTTGGCGAGGTAGTTCGCCGGAATGTGGGCGAGCTTGTAGTCCTTGGCCTTGGCGATCGCGATGGTGAACTGCCCTTCCGTGACGCCGGCGCGCCGCCATCCGATCAGGAGATCACTCGATGCGTCGATCTGCACACCGCGATCCTGCAGCCATTCGACCGACACCGACAGCGGGGGCATTCCATCATCCGACACGCGTGCGGGGGCCGCCATGCCGCTCGCTACGCCTTGCCGATGTGCTGAGCCATCCGGACCCGCAGCAACGACGCCAGCGGCCGATTCTTGGCTTGCGGGGTTCAGGGTTTGGGAATCGGTACGATTCCCCTCAGTCGTCGTCTCGTCTTTTTGCTGTTGCTGGTCGTCAGCCAAGTTATCCACAGGCTCACCGGCTGCAGTGCACAGACGACGACTATTAGTAGGTTCCTGTTCCTGCTCCTGCTTCTGGATCGCCATAGTCTTTCCGGAAGCCATGTCGAAAGCCTTCCCGGAAGCCTTAACGATAGGCTTTGCGAAAGCCTTGTCGAAAGCCTTTCCGAAAGCCTCTCCGAGGCCATGGATAAAGGACTTCAGGACTTCGAATGCCTCGACCTTGAGGTCGCATTCCGGCAACTGTGGCCACTCCTTACCCCACGACGTGACCACGTTTGGCGACGCCGGCCGATTGCACTCGACCGCCTTCGGAATCCACACAAACTTGGCTTGCCAGTCGGCTTTCGCCATGCCTCGCCGAAAGACTTCCGCAAAGGCTTCGTCGAAGGCTTCCGGGGTCCAACCGAGTTCTTCGGCCAGGCCGGCGCGGCCAGCGCGGAAAACGCCGGGTATCGGGCCAGTGTGCGGCCCGGTGAGCAGGTAGACCCAGAGACCTTGGCCGGATGGCGGGATCGGTGACAGCGCGCAGAACTTCTGGTCTGCCCACATGCGGACCTCGATCACGCGGTAGCGGCTGCGCTCGGGGAGTTCTTTCTTCGTGGCCATTTACATGTCCCCGATCAATCCGTCCTGCTTCACGATGCTGCGGAGGTTCCCTTCGGCCTGGGCAAAATAGCTCTCCTTGAGCTCGACGCCCACCGCGCGCCGCCCCATTTCGACCGCCACGTAGAGCTCACTTCCGATGCCGGCGAACGGGGACAGCACGACATCGCCGGGATTCGTCCACAAATCGATACCGCGGCGAATCACCTCGAGCTGCAGCGGGCAAATATGGCGCTCGTCATCGTGCTCGCGTGCGCTCTTGTGCTGCAGCGTGTCGGACGGATTGATGTCCATCCAGATTGGCGACGCGACCTGTTGCCACTTAGATACCGGATATTGGCCAGGATCGTGTTTCACGCGTTCCTCCACGTCGCCGGGTGCGCGCATCGTGATCAGGTAGTCAGGAATGCCCTGCCGGCACATGCTCGCGTTCTCGCGCACGGACTTGTGGAGCAGGCCGAGTGCCTTCGTCCGCTGCATGGCCGTCACCGGATCCTTCCAGATCACGACCTCGGAGTGGTGGATGAAGCCGTGCGACTGGAAAGCCCTTATCAGATCGCCGCGAAAGTCCTTGAGGCCGATGTAGCCGTCACGCTCCTTGCTCGATGGAAGCAGCATGCAATGGAACGAGAGAACGCGGCCGGGTTTCATGACCCGCCTGAGCTCGGCGATCAAATATCCCATGTGCTCGAAGAACTCAGCGTCGGTGCGGCAGTTGCCCATATCACGCGTCGAGTTGCTGTACGTGTACAGCGACGCGAACGGCGGCGAAAAGATCGAGTAATCGATGCTGCGATCCGGCAGCCCTTGGACGACCTCCACGCAGTCCCCGTTATAGATCGTCCAGTTATCGCCGGCGGCTTGTTTGATGACAGTCATACGTTCTCCGTTGCCAACCACGCAGGAATGGCAATCTGCGTCTCGGCGCGATACGCGTTCGTATTTCGTGCGGTGCCGAAGATCTCGCTGCGCATCGCTTCTCGCGTTTCGAAGGCGAGCGCCTCGGCCATTTCTTGTGCGTCACGTTCCTTGCGTTTCAGGTTCGCGACGACAGAACCTTCCTCCTCGCTCGCGAACGTATGGACGTTCACCGATTGCGTCTGTCCGAATCTCCAACAGCGGCGCACCGCCTGGTAATACGACTCGAATGAATCGGTAACACCAACGAACGCCATGTCGCGGCAGTGCTGCCAGTTGAGTCCCCACCCTGCGATCGATGGCTTCGTGACCAGCACGCGAATACGGCCTTCGGCGAAGTCGAGGAACGCTGATTCCTTTTCATCAGGGGTATGACTACCTCGAATCTCTACGGCGCCGTGGATCGATCTCGCGAGAGCCTCGCTCTCGGCATTCAAATCGCACCAGACGATCCACGGGCGATCAGTGGCATTGACGATCCCGGCCGTCATATGGACGCGCGCCGACAACGAACGCTTTCGCGCATCCCTACGCTCGCTCATCGTGCGAGCTTCGGTGGGAAACAGGCCGTCGTTCATGAATTCATCTGAGGCCACGGTATGCTCGTGATGTACGAGCGGCGGGAGTTCGTATCGCGCGTCGTCATATCCGAGATCAGACGGCTTCCTGACGAGAGCGCCCCAGGTCGCTACCCAGCGCCAAAATTCCTGCCGCGCGTGCCCCTTCAGTCGCCACGTCTGCGTATCACCGCCGTCATGGATGAAGAATTCGGCGAGCATCTCGGGGCGGCTGCAAACATCCAGAAATTCCGCGTGCGTTCCCAACTCCGTCCAGTCGTTCGGCGCCGGCGTTGCGGTCGCGCAAAGGCGGAATGGGGTTTTCGAGAAAACATCAACAAGCATCGAGAATGTCTTCGCGTTGTGATGCTTGATGCAACTCGATTCGTCGAGCCCTACTGCGCCGAAACGACCGGCATCGAAGCGATGCAGGCGGTCGTAATTGGTAATGTTGATGCCAGGCCGCACGTCGCTGTCGTCCCTGCAGACATTGACGTCAATTCCGATCGTGGCACCTATCCGCGCTGTCTGGGCTGCGACAGCGAGTGGCGCGAGCAGAATTACATCGAGGCTGCGGGCACGCACGAGCGCATCCGCCCATGCGAGTTCGATATAGCTCTTGCCGAGTCCCGTATCCGCAAAAACGGCTGATCTGCCCTTGCGAAGTGCCCAATGCGTAAGCATTGATTGATGACCGAACATTGATGGCGGCAGCGACGGAATATGATCGAGCCCGTTCGACGGTGCCATCCGGAATTTCCGCGCGAGGAATTGCTGATATCCCGTCATCGCGCCGCCCTCCAGCAAAACGCAGCAGCCGCTGCGATCACCGCGAGCATGCCGAAAATGAGGATGTCAGCATCCATCAACGCACCCCGTTTGCCGCGCTGAGCGCGAGTGATGCCCGCCGCGTGATGCGGCCATAGAGCTTGTTCATGGTCATTTCTCGTCGGCGTTGATCGCGTCGAGTAGTGCGAGGTCGGCGTCCGTCAGGACGCGGACCTCATCGGAAAGCATCACGTTGCCGCCGGCGCGCATCTGGCTCAGCGCGAGCAGCGCGGCCTTATGGCTACTGAATTCGCCCAGCAGGCGATCATCGAGCCACAGTTCGGCGCCGACGACCGTGAAATCCTGATCCCAGTTCATGGCCGAGCCTCGTTACGAGCGCGGGATTCGTCGAGGATCTTCGTGGCCTGTTCCGGGCTGATGACCCCATTAGCCATCCCCGAATAGACATGAATCTTCAGGCCCGCTGCTCTACTCTTTCGTGCGCTACCAGTAAAGCGGTTGAAGAACCGGCGCAGCACGTAACCACGCACGATCGAAATGGCGGTGTAGATGAGGCCGAGCAGGATGTTCGCTGTCGCGCTGATGTGCATCCCGAACAGCGGAAAGATCAAAAGGTTCGCGGTGTAGTTGATGAGGTAGCCGATGGCCGTGTTGGTCAGGGCTTCGATAAACGAACCGCGTTTTGTCTGGCTCACTTTGTGTCTCCCGTTACAACATGACGCAAATGTCACAACTACCGCATTGAACAGACGGGGACATGTCGCCAATACTCCCGTCACGACCCCGAAAACGGTAAGCACTACATACCAACCGAAGACCGTTGCGAAGCATCGAACTGACGAACACGCTCCATCCGCTCACGCTCGGCCTGTAGCCTGCGGATGATTCGTCTCGTCACGTTGTGGTCCGGCGTGTACACGATCCGGTGAATAGATCTCGTGCACACCTCGGCACGCTCGGCGATCTGAGTCCAGTTGCCGCGCTCGCTGAGGAGCCAGGCGGAGAGGTCTTTGAGTTCGTCCATGCTTCACAGTATGACTTATCGGTCACATTGTCAATGACCCAAGAGTCTCAGCAATTCCGTTAAGGTCAAAGAACACAGGGAGCTATTGGAATAGAAACTATGAGCACACAAGAGAAACCGACCTCGCACTTGCTGCGAGTGCTGTCCGACAATCTGAAGTCGCTAATCGGGCCGGATGGAAGATTCCACAGCGTCCGCGAACTTGGCGAGTTGCCGAAGCGGTCGCCGATCGGCGTCAAGCCGATCTATCGCGCGATGCGCGCCGAGCAGGAACCGACGCTGCTGCAGCTCGAGCGGCTGGCTGAGGCGACCGGCGTCGCGGCCGCCCTCTTGATTTGCGAGGGCATGGAGGCAAACGCCCTGGTCTCCAATTCCGGAATCAGAGGCGAGATCCGGGCGCTGATCAACAAATTGATAGCCCTAGACAAACTGCAACCCCTTACGGAACAAGAGCTTGGCTACGTCGACAACACGCTTGCCCTTATAGGTAGGGGAACCCCGCAACAACTGAAAGACCGGAAAGTGTCGTTAATGTGATCTCCATCGCGTTTTGTGCGCAGAATATTTGCAGCATGCTCGATTCGAGGGAACCATGAGCGCCAACAAAGAGAGATCTCATCTGTACGTAGTCGGGGGACGAAAGATCAAGGAGCTGTCACAGGAAGTCGCGCTCCCCAACACCTCCACCATCACGCTTTCCGTCGTCGACGGACGCCTGGTATCGAGCCAGGTGAATGCACGCCTTGAGGACTGCCTCGAACTCCTCAACGGCCTTTTGATCGCCCAGACGGCGGTCGTCCGCAAGATGCAGGGCGCTTAAGCAGCACCCTGAATACATCATACTTTTGACGGGTTTCATCCCGTATTCGTCAAAGCTCGCTTTTACTTTGACCGATAAGTCTTGCTAGTTGTGACTTTTAGGTCTAAGCTTGGTTCTAACAGGGCGACACATCTGCGCCCGGCGAACCGGAGAACGGCGATGACGAAGATCGAAAACGGCGCGATGGTCAACTACGAATACACGCTTGACCTCAGCGCGCCCCGCACCTTCCGCGGCGTCGGCCGCATCTGTGGCACGACGATCGTCGGCACCAGCGACGCATACGTCATCCAAGTTACCGAATCCAGCGACAACGAACTGGGCGAATACATCCATGTTCGCGCCATTCGCGTCTGGCGCGCGCGAGCACTCGTCGCTTAACGCTCGGAGGCCGGTCTCTATTCCGGCCTGATCAACGCACACGAAGGGGAACGACGATGGCACTCGATCACGGCTTGCTCAATCTGCCGCTCGCAAAGCGCGGCGACATCGACGCTCAGATTGACGCATACAAGCGCCAGCAAGCGGCAGCCGAAAAATCCGTGCGCAAAGCGCGGGCCGCGCAGCTGAAGCAGGACAAGGAAGCAGCGAAGCCCGTTCTCGCTCAGCTGCTCGCGGATGTTGCGTTGATCAACTGCAAGGCGGCCGAAATGAATGTCACGCCGAAGACGCTTCGCGATCAGCTGAAGAGCTGGGCGACGTGGCAACCGAAAAACCTGATCGCGCTCGGCGCGAAGTGGCTCGCCTGATCAACCGTTCCCGCTATGGCGGGCAATCACACCACACCGAGGAATGACCATGAACACGACGAAGCAGCATGCCCCGAAGTCTCTGATCACGTGGTCGCGTTCGAAGCCTGAATCGCGGACGCGTCGCATTGCCCGGCTCACGTTACGCGCGCTGCTTTACGTGTTCGCAATCCTCGGCGTTTGCTTTGCGTACCTGCTGTTCGTCGGGTATTCCCAGTATCAGAACGAAGTGGCGAAGGGTGAGATTCAATGCGCCACCTCGCAATGCCTGTGATGCCAGCCATGTACACGTCAAAGCACACCCCTCCGCCGTGGCGCGCCGAAGCATGGAATCGCCACACGCGAACCACGGTCGTTGTCGACGATTCGTCGATCGTCACCGGGAAGCGCGTTATCGCTGAATTTGAAACGGAAGAAGACGCCGCCATTGGCGCATGCGCTGCCGACATGACGCTGGTTCTCGACATGATCGGCGAGGCCGACGATGACGCGCGCGCCGCAGGCCGGCCGATGCTGAACAGCGCGCTACGTGCCGCCCTTGATGCCGTGCTGATCAAGGCCGGGATCAAAGATGCGCCCGAACCGATGCATGCGCGTTTGACCCGCTAACCGCAGGTACCGCGCCCCAGAAGGAGATCAACCATGCAAGCCGATCTGCTTTCCGCCCTGAAGCACGCACACGCCGAAGCGTATGCGCGCGATGACCACGAGCTTATGAACATTGCCGCCCGCGCGATCAGCTATGCGACCTCCGGCGAGCGCGATCTCGCACGCCGGCTCGCTGAAGAACACGGCTTGATCGACGCCGACCCGGCGCACTGAGCACCAAGGTGATAGCTATGAAAAACATCGTCGTCGTTATCGCCGTTCTCGTTGTAGCAGTCGTGATTGGAACGTTCGTATATACCAGCCTGCATGCCGTGGCGCAGGCAATTCATACCGCACTCTCGATTGAGGTGACGAAGTGAATTCTCGAAAAGCAATGCATAGGGGTGCCACAAGAAGTCTGGACGGCCGCATCCGAGTTCTCGTGATGGCAGGCCAATCGTACAAACTGATCACGCTTGGCGAGCTGGCTTCTCAGCCTGCGTCACACGTCGTTGCCGCGTTTGATCGCGGCCGAATCGTCCGAGCGCGGTAATCGGAATAATTAGCCATGGACACGCTCGTCATCCTCAATCTCGTCACCTGGTCCGCCGCAATCGGCGCCATTGCCGTGCTGCTTCGGCGGTCGCGTAGGGACAATGCTGATGCCGAGCGCTTCGAGAAGACAAACACCAAGCCTCACGCTTCCTGTGAACTGGCTGGAAGCACGCACACGTACCGTTAATCGGGAGATCGCAACATGACCGCTGGACCCATTATCCGCGTCGAAGCATCGGACTTCTCCGGCGCCTTCGATCTCGTCGAGAAAGCAATCGATCGGCGCTCGCTACTTCCTGCTGCAGCCTGCATCCGTCTGCGCGCCGGCGATGATCATCGGATCGAGTATTTCGGAACGAGCGCCGCCGGAAATATCGCAACGCGGACCCCGATGAAGGTCTTGCAGGAAGGCGAGTTCGATGTCTGCGTCCCGGCCGAAAAACTCGCGCCGCTCATGGGAAAGGCAGCCGGCCACATCAAGCTGTCCATCACTCCCAATGGCCGGTTGCTCGTCGAATCGGCACGGTCGCGCGCCCAACTGCCGATGTTGCATGGCGCTTCGATGCCGCAGCCGCAGTCACCTGGCGAGCCGCTCGCAGAGTTCGATACGCCCGGCCTCGGTGCTCTCGTCGAGAGCGTGGCATTCGTGGCTGACGACAAAGACATCCGCGAATTCTGTCAAGGCGTCTGGATCGAATCGGACGGTCAAAGCATCCATGTAGTCGCCACCAATGTGCTGATGATGGCGACGAACCAAATCGCGATAAAAGCGCCGGAATTCGGATTCATGCTGATGGAGAAGAGCGCAGCGCTCCTGACGTCGTTCAATCCGGAACGCATCATCGTCATGCAAGACGGTGTCATTGCCGTTCGCGGTGAATCGACGCTGCGGGCCAAAAAAGCTCTTCTCAAATACCCCACATGGCGCCGGATCGCGCCCGATCTCAAAAATTCGATCACGTTCCCGCTCGCGCAATTGCGGGACGCGATATCAGTTCACCGCTTCTACGACTCGAAGCTCGGCGCAGTCCGGTTCTTCAACGATGGCGATGGCTACCAGATCGAGATCAAGGATGGCGCGCACCATGTCGATTTCGAGCTCGAAGGCGTCGAAGAAAGCGGCGACATCAAGTTCGAATATGCGTTCAAGGGTGATCAACTCGCGAAGATGCTCACGCGCATCACGGGAGACAAGGTCACGTTCTTCTGGGATCCGGCGCGGCCGGTCGGATTTCTGATGCAGGAAGGCTCGTGGCGCGGCATCGTCTCGCGCATCAATCTGTGAGGCAGACACCATGACGACGTTCCACAAGCAAGCAGGAAAGGCAGCGCGCAAGGGCGATATCCGTGCCGCCGACGCAGCCGAACTCGGATACATGCGCGCATACGTCAAGCTGTATTCGGTCGAATCCGAACAGTACATCATTGCCCACTGCGCGCGACTCTGCCGCGGAGCGGGTGCGCACGGTGAGATGCTCGCTGAATGGGTTCTCCCCAATGGGGAAAGCGTCTATTCCGACATCGACGGAATGCTCATGCCCGAATACGAGGAACAGGTTCAGCGCTTCGCGCAGGCATCGCCGGCGGCCGCTATCGCTGCCTGACATTTTACTTGTTGCGCCGACCGCGCGGGACGTCCCCCGACTCGCGCGGCTTATGGAGGGTGGTCAACATGACGCCCCGCTTTTTCAGATTGAGAACGATATGGATTGCACCCCTTATCAGATAGGTTTGTTGCAGCGTACGCTCGGCCTGAGCCCGGATCGGCGCATACCGCACCGGAATTACTTTGTCGCTGGGATCGGCCATCATGATATGCGCCATCTCGAGACACTCGAATCCGGTGGATTTATGGCGCGCGGCCGTACGCCAAAGTTTCTTGACGCAGGTGACGTGGTGTTTATGGCGACCGACGCCGGCCGAGAACTTGCGATAGCCGCACTTCCAACCCCTCCCAAGCGCACCCGTTTTGATGATTGGCTTGACTTGGATGGAGCCGCGTCATTCGGGGAGTATCTGTGCGGCAGAAAGCTACCTCAGTTTGAGCGCCGCGAATTGCCGGCGCGAGATCATCGCGGGCGCCGGCGCGAGCAATGGCGCATGTATCGCAATGGCCCTGATGGCTGGTGGACGCATGATCGCGATATCGAGGGCGAATGGTGCGACACGATGAAAGCTGCGAAGGCCAGCTACAAGGAAGCGCTGCGGGCTTTTCATGCGCTGCGCAGCCATTCAAGGACCACATCATGACGTGTACACAAGAACGGTTCGAGCGCGACGTAGCCAACCATAAGATGACGATCATGAGAGACGATGGCATCGACCGGCATATCAAATTCCGCAAGGCGGATGGCGACAGCTGCTACTGGTTCGAAATCCTGACATGGCCCGGCGCACTTTGCATTCGCGGCGACTGCGGCACGTACGTGTTCTCCAGGTTGCCGGACATGTTCCAGTTCTTCCGCACGGATCGCGGGGATGATCCGACGAAGCTCTATATCAACGAAGGCTACTGGTGCGAAAAGCTCCAGGCAGTCTCCTGTGATGGCTACGGCAACGGCCAAGCGGAGAGATTCAGTGCAGATAGCTTTATCGCACGAGTGCGCGAGGAGTTCGACTCCTATTTCGCGAGGCGCTATATAAGCGCCGAACGCCTCACGGCGTTATGGGAAGAAATCGAATCGGAAGTACTCGCTGACGTGTTTGATGGCGACAACGGTACCGCATTTTCTAAACTTAACGAGTTCAGAAACGAAGAGTTTCCGAACCTTTTTGAAGACTGCTACGAATGGTATTCGGGCTGCAATGAGTACACGTTCGGGTTCATTTGGAACCTCTATGCGATCGCGTGGGCGATCCGCACGTACGATGCGGCCCGCGCCGCCACGGAGGCAGCATGACCACCCAACCGATGCTCCAGAAAATCCCCGTCGTGCGCGACGAGTGCGGACATTTCCTACATCCCGATCTTCGTCACTTCTGGGATGTGACGATGAAAGGTGCCGAGCATTGCTCCCCCATCGAGTGGGAAGAATTGTGCGAGCGGGCCGGGATCAAGACCCAAGTTGTTCGCCTCGAAAACCAGGAAAGCACCCATCCCGCATACGTCTCGTATTTCGAGAACGGCAGCGGTGACATTTCTGCATGGGACCCGTCGCCGCCGCCCGGTTGGTGGCTGATCGACATTGGCGATTCGGAAGACGGCCCGTATGCAGTCTGGGCAACGCACGCATGAGGACCACCACGATGACCACCGACAATAGCCGCGCTGATGCGCTGACGCGCGAATCGATCGAAGCGATCGGGCGCAAATATGCAGGAGCCTACTTCACCGGGCTACTGTTTCAGGACGCGGATTCGTTCGCGCGCTTCTCCGACGAGCTGATCCTTGCCGCATCCCCTGTCGAGCAGCACGAAGCAGCGCCGGCCAGTGGCATGGAGCTAGCGTTCAGCAGTGCGGCGATGAGCCGGCGCGACGAACTGGAATTGCCGGGCGCGACGGTCTACGTCGACCGGTTCGTTGACGCCTTGGGCCTTCTCTGCCGCAGCAAGCCGCCCAAGGAGTTGTGTGAGCAATGGCTGAATGGCGAAAGCGACGAACTTCAGTCGTGGACTATCGACAACCGCAGCATCTACTGGCAGACGGGCATCGGAGCGATCGAGGCCGCGCAGCACCTTGCAGACAACCCCGAGGAAGGCGAAGGCCACGAGGGGTTCACCGGCGACTACGCGCGTGCGGCGGAAGCGCGCGAAGACCACGAATGCGTCTACGAGAACGGTGATGGCGTGTGCCGGGAGTGTGCCGCGCTCGCAAAGGCCGCGCAGCCCGAACAGCCAGCGGCAGACGAGCGGGCGGCGTTCGACGCCTCCGCTATCTGGCATAAGGCACGAAACGCATGGATGGCTACGTCGCGGCATGGCACGCAAGAAGATGCGGACGCTGCTGCGATCGCCGTCCTGAACGCCGCCAGCGCCTCGTCGCCCAATGGGACGGGGGCGGAAGAACGTGCGGATGCGCTCTACGACAGCGCGTACTGCGCGGGCGTGCAAGAAGGATTCCGGCTCGGCGATGCTGGCGACAACGAAGGACTGCGCAAGGTGCTTGAGTCGCGGGCCGGCTATGTCGCGGTGCTGCGCGCTTCCCGCGCCCCTCGCACTGATGTGGCGGGAGGGGTGGACGAGCTGCCGCACTGGTTCGACATGTTCCTGACGAACGTGTGCGAACTCCCCGACCGGAACAGCCCGGAAGGCGAACCCGATGCAATCGTCGCCACGCTCGACGAGCTGCGCAACTGCGCCGTCAACGCGATCGAGCAATGCGTCTCGTACGCGCAACCTCCCTCCGCAGATGCAGCGGCAGCGCCGGCAGACGCGCAGGCGGTGGAAGCGGTGGCGATCAGCGGACACGATCTGAGCACAAGCGCTGGTGGGCGTGGCTACATCGCCGAGTTCTTCGCGACGCGCCTGCGTCGGCACGACTTCGACCGCTACATCAACGAACGGTTGGCCGCTGATTTCGCATGCGCGCTGGCTCAATACCTTCGCGATCAGGACGCCGCCCCGGCATCCGCTCCTGTCGGGCTGACGGACGCAGCGCGCGACGTGCTCGACGAACGGCGCCGGCAGGTTACTGCAGAAGGATGGACGCCGGGGCATGACGATCAATACACCAAGCGCGAATTGGCATATGCCGCTGGCTTATATGCCATGAGCGAGATGAAACGGGGCGATCCGCCGCTGATGTGGCCGTGGGATAAGAACTGGTGGAAGCCATCGACCGAGCGCCGCAACCTTGTGAAGGCCGGCGCGCTGATCCTCGCCGAAATCGAACGGCTCGACCGCGCCCTTCTCAAAGGTGACAAGCAATGAGCGAATACCACCGCTATCGCTCGATCGCGGACGATCTGAAGGCAGCCGGCAACCACGTTGCCGCCGAAGCCATCGACGAGCTGCTGCCCGGCGCTATGGCCACGCACGATGCGCAACAGGAGGCCGCGCGCCATGCGAAGCGCATCGCCGAACTGGAGGCCGCATTGGAAATGGTGCGCGGCATCCGGTATCAGGAGATGCGGCTCCATCTCCCCGAAGGCGGCCACGTCAGCCTCCGCTGGCCCGAATCGATGTCGCTGGAAAGCGCCGAGATGCTGCGCGAGGTGTTCGATCTGCAGATGAAGGCACACGCCAAGTACATGGCGAATCGGCCGGTAAAGCCGGAAACCGCTGGAGGTGACAAGCATGAGTAAGACGCTGACCGCCGCTCAGATCGCAGCGGCATGGCGAGAATCCGGCGCAGTGTCGGCCACGCCTCCTGATTGGGCGCTGCGCTTCGCCCGTTTCATCGAGCGTGAAGCCCTCGCTACCCAGCAGCCGGAGCCGCGAGACGAGGTGACGGTGCCCGATCGTGAGCGGCGTCACTGGAATCCGGTCTACAACACCGATCCGGTGCAGCGTGCGTGCGCCGAACTGCCAGACGGCTACGAGATCGAGATCTTGCTCGAACGTGATGCCGGTACCGTAGACGTATGCGGCCCGGATGGCAGCAGGCTCGATGCGGATTTCGACGAGGACACCTTCGACTGGAAGATTCATGCCGCGATTGATGCTGCCATCGACGCCGCCCGCACAGGAGCCTCTCATGAGTGATCCGATTCTTTCGCGCGAGGAAGTCCAAGAAATCGAGCGCAAATGCGACATCACGTTCTTTGTGCCTGACGACAGCGAAACGTTTCCTGGCACGTATATCAACCTGCGCCAGCTTCGAGACTACGCAGCACGCATCGAAGCCGCCGTTCTGGAGAAGGTTTGCGGGGAGCCGGTCGGATGGAGGCATGTCATGCACATGGAAGGCGGCCAGACACAGACTCGATTAACCGAGGATGCCGAAGACCATTTCGGTGTGCCCGGCGAAGACTATTCCGAAGAATACGTGGTCACGTCAGAGCCGCTTTTCGCCCTCACCCGGAGCAAGCCATGAAGATCACGATCGACGATAACGTGACAGTGCTGCCGGTCAAGCCGCGCCCGAACCTCGGTGATGAGCGCGTGTTCACGACCGTTCCGACGCATACCTGCTGGCACAAGCGTTACATCATCGACGACGAGCTCGCCGAAGTGACATGCGCAGACTGCAAGGAAAAGCTCAACCCGATGTGGGTGCTCAAGCAGCTCAGTCAGGCCGAGCACCGCTATCACGAGCTGCACGCGCGCTACCACGACGAGCTGAAACGGTTGGGCGAACGCTCGCGCACGAAGTGCCAGCACTGCGGCGAAATGACGAGGATCAGTAAATCATGAAGATCATCGATGACATGCTGACGGAGATGGAGCCAATCGTATCGCAGTGGCTCCGCGAGCGCGGCACCTGCATGGATGTAGCGAGCTATGCGGCCGCGCTAGAACTGGCAGCATTTGTTGCCGCCCGCAGCACCACTCCCGATAGAGAGGCGATCATCGAGGAGTGCGCGAAGGTGTGCGAAGTCGAGCGCTTGATTGATCCGACTGATAGCGCTGATGATGGCGCATACGACGCAGCGCGTAGCGATTGCGCGAAGGCTATCCGCGCCCTCAAGACCGTCCCCGCTAGCGATCAGAGAGGTGCATGATGGGCTGGTCAATCGGATATGACGACAACTGGAAGCGCGACATCGGCTACGGCGTGCCGGCTATCTGCGATCACCCTGACTGCAACGCCAGAATTGATCGCGGCTTGGCCTATGTGTGCGCGCACCAGGAACCGTATGGCGGCGAAGACGGCTGCGGGCTGTACTTCTGCCATGACCACCTCGCCGGCGGAAAGTGCGAGCGCTGCGCGACGAAGACCGAAGATGGTCCGTATGTCACATCGTTCGAGGCGAAGCCTGATCACCCAGACTGGATCCAATGGAAGCTCACCGATCCGAGTTGGTCGTCGTGGCGCGACGAAAATCCCGACGAGGTGGAAAAGTTGCGCGCCGCTATCGACAGAATATCGACCGGAGAAACACGATGAGCACGAGAACACTGATCGAGATCAACCACGACTTCCTTCTTCGATTGCTTGACGATCCTGTTGCCCTCGCCATCACACTCCGTTCGGTTTGCTGCGATCACCAGGCGGAGTTGAACGACGACAACGGCCGCGGCCGGCCGCTCGAGATCGGTGGCGGCATTCGCATCATCTATCGCCGACACCACAGCGAAGAAGCGCGCTTCACCACTAAATACGTGGACATCCAGATATGACCGATCTTTTCTACCTTCAGGACAGCCGTTCGTTTGTCGGCAATGACGTGATGTGGTGGGCCGATCCGGACGGCTATACGACCGATCTGCGCAAAGCGCGACTTTTCACCAGGGACGATGCGCAGCAGCAGCACAACATTCGCAAGACGGACATCCCATGGCCGAAGGAGTACATCGACGGCAAGACTAGGCCGGCGGTCGACTTCCAATATCTCAGCCGCGTCGCGATTTCTGCCGCTGGAATCACGCTTGCAAAGCGGACGAAGGAGCGCGCCTACCAAGTGAACTGCGTCGGTTGCGGCAGATTCCTGCGAGACGCTGATCGTTATTCCATCGACTGCCCGCACTGTGGCGCGGATAACCGACCATGAAAGAACGACCGAACTTTATCCCACGCGACATTTTCCGCCAGTATTTGAAGCCGGCGCATCTCAATCGGTATGCGGTCATAGACGGCATCCTACCAAGCAGCTTTATTAACCGGGAGGCCAAGCTTGGTCGACCGATCAAATCGATGGGCGAGTTTCCCAGCTACCGCATGATTGATGTCGTAGCGCGCGCATACGCGCTCTGCCTATCTGTTGGTCCGGTAGAGGAGGTTCTCATTGCGCGCTCTATCGATACCCCGAGAGCCGAAGAGGCGTCATTACGCGTGTCCGTTGAGGAAAGCAAACATGCGCTTGCCATAAATAGTGCATCGCTTGCGCTCACCGGTTCGACGCTTCTTACTGAAGCTGAGATCGTGGCCGGATCAGTTACATATCAACCAAGATGTGGCGTCTACTTCCTGATTAAGGGTGAACGAGTTTGCTATGTAGGTCAGTCGATCAATATCGAAGCGCGCGTTCGTACACACTACGATAGATTTAAGTTTGAAGCCATCGCATATATCCAGTGCGAACAAAGCAGCCTCGACAAGATGGAGTCGCTTTACATACATACCCTTAGGCCTGAGTGCAATGGTCGTCTAAATACAAACCATGGAGATACCCCGTCTGCACCTCTCTCACTGAGTCAGTTACTTGGTAAGTGAAAAGCGAATATCCGGATCGAAGAGGAAATCAAAAATGTGCAACAAGCCAATCGTGATTTACCACAGCAACTGCGCGGACGGATTCAGTGGCGCATGGTGTTTCTGGCGCAAGTATGGCGATAAGGCCGACTACTTCGCTGCGTCGTACCAGAAGGAACCGCCTGACGTGACCGGCAGAGTCGTCTACCTGGTCGATTTCAGTTATAAGCGCGACGTCGTCAAGGCGATGATCGAAAGTGCGCTCACGGTGACGCTCGTTGACCACCACAAAACGGCAATCGAAGACCTCGACGGTCTGCCAGGTCTATTCATGTACACGGACCTCGAGCGCAGCGGCGCGACGCTCGCGTGGGACTTCCTGTTTCCCGGCGAGAGTCGTCCCCTCCTGCTCGGTCATGTCGAGGACCGCGATCTGTGGCGCTTCCGACTGCCCGGCACGCGCGAGATTCAGGCCGCAATGTTCTCTCACGAATACTCATTCGAGACGTGGGACAAGTTGATGGCGGCCGACCGCGCCGAACTCACGCAAATGACCGTCGCCGGCGCGGCGATCGAGCGGAAGCACCACAAGGACATCGCGGAACTCGTGAAGGCGAGTCAGCGGCGCATGGTGATTGGCGGGTTCGATGTTCCTGTTGCGAACCTCCCCTACACAATGTCAAGCGATGCCGGCGCACTCATGGCCATCAACGAGCCGTTCGCGGCATGCTATTGGGATGGCCCCGCGGTGCGCACATTCAGCCTGCGCGCCGCCGAGAACGGCATGGATGTGTCCGAGATCGCAAAGCAATACGGCGGCGGTGGGCACGCCAAGGCATCCGGGTTCCGTGTGCCGCGCGATCATCCCCTGGCGGTAGCCTGACATACCATATCCACAGCCAGCTTATCTTGACGAGGTAGACCGCCCAATGGCCACAAAAGATATTTCCGATTTACAGGTATGCGAGGCAGTGCGCGATTCGTGGGAAAACAACCGCCAGCCTCGGCCAGATGAGATCTTGGAACAGCGCACAGGTCAACACCCGAAGGTTGTGGAGCGCGCGCTTGAGCGGGCAGTGAACCGTCAGCTGCTTGACTACGGAGTTAGCTTACGGGGAGTGTGGCTTACCGAAAAAGGAAAGGCACTTCTGGATGCCAATGGTGACGCATTGCAGCGCCGGAGCTAACGATGAGCGAATACCAAGAAATCGACGAGGCTGACGCGCTTCGTATCGCTAAGCATGCGGTGCGCCTTTATGCCGAGGCGCACCCGAGACCGACGCAGGTCAACCAACTGCAGGCCGCCGAGATGTTGGGGTTGAGCCGCGTCACGATCGGAAAGATGGTGCGGCAAGGGAAACTCAGGCTGAACGGGTGCGGCATGATCCCGATCAGCCAGATCGATGACACGCTGGCAGCCAGCTAGAGACGCGCGGCAATGTCTTCCGAGGTTTCACGATAGTAGTGGTCCATCAAGATCTGGAGGTTCTTGATCCCGGAGATTCGCGATAGCGTCAGCACGTCTACCTTCTTCGATAGACGTGTCAATGCCTCGCCGCGGCTATCGTGAAATTTCAGGTTCGTGATGCCGAGTTCCGTCTTTGCCTTTCGAAAAAGCGCATCCATTGATGCCGCCGACACCGTAAAGCACTGTTCTCGATTTGCTACCGGCTTCAACAACCGGATCGCCGCGCGCGGCAACGGAATCTCGCGCGGCTTCTTCGTCAGGTACTGCATCTTGTGTTCGAGCCGCGCGACGCCAGTCTTCATATTGAGCGTCTTCTTGCCGAGCCCACGCAGTTCCTTGGCACGCATTGCGCTGCGCATGGCAACCAACCACGCAAGCGCCACTTCCTGCTGTAGCGTCTCAGGCACGGCCCCAGTGCGATAGCCGAGCCATCTAACAATCGGCCTGATCTCTTTCCACGGATGCGGTCGGCGATCGCGCGGCGGGTTATCGCCTGGCTTTCCGAGATCCGTCAGGGGGCTGACCTCGACCCACTTCCATTCTCGACGCGCGATCGTGAACATGTTGCTGTAGAGGCTGAGCTCGCGCAGCACTGAACCACTGGTAATACCGCGGACGCGCTTGCCTGTTCCAGATGTGAATCCCGTCAGCCGCTTGTCGCGCCACTGGGCCCACATCGGTGTATCCGCTTGCGCAAGCGGTAACTCGGCATACTGGGGAAAATCCTTGAGGAAGGCGGCAATGCGGTTCTGCTCCCATCTCGTGCCGCCCTTCTTCGGCGATACCTCCTCCGAATACTTCATCAGCGCCTCGCCGAGCGTGCGACGCTCCGCAACCGGCGTATCGCGCTCGCGCTTCAACTCAATCTCACGCGTAGCGCCCCACGCATTCGCCTCACGGCGCGTCCGTAGCACCTTCGAATCTCGGAGCGGTTTCGAGCCGTTCACGCCAGGGACATATACCTGGACGCGGAAGCCGTCTTTGTGGGGGGTGATGGAGGCCACTGTGGGGAGTCCCGTGCGTAGGAAATGGGGAATCCATTGTACAAAAGTAGCGCTGATGTGCAAATACGCGCCTGTACAAACGTACAGGCGCGGCGCGCCAAGCTATTGTTTTATCTAACTTTGACTTATCGGTCAAAGCCGTGCATATGTCTGTTGGTGCGTGAGGCCGGACTCGAACCGGCACACCCTTGCGGGCGTCAGGACCTAAACCTGGTGCGTCTACCAATTTCGCCACTCACGCGTATTTCCGTCGCCTGATCGCGCGGGACGCAAGATGCATGCTCCGCGCGCCCGGGACTTCACGCCGGCCCGAAAACCGGCACGCCCGATCAGGCGAGCGCGAGATTCTACCCGATCCGTTCGACGTTGTCTCGCCCCGCCGGCAGCCGTCGTGCCGCGGTGCTAGAATGCCGCGCTCGACGTTTCGGCAGCGCGCCGCCGCGCGTCCCCCGAACCCGCCCCACCCGATCCAGCCCGTGAACTTCGACGACTACTGTCAGCAAAAGGCCGCCCCCGCCGGCTCCAGCGTCTACTACGCGCTGCGCCAGGCGCCGCTCGCCACGCAGCCGCGCCTGACCGCGCTGTTCGCGCTGCGCCGCGAACTCGAGGAAACCGTCAAGGAAACCAGCGATCCGACCGTCGGACACACGAAGCTCGCGTGGTGGCACAAGGAACTCGCGGCACTCGCCGACGGGCAGCCGTCGCACCCGGTCACGAAGGCGCTCGCGCAGCATCACCCGGCAATCGCCGCGGAAGCCGATGCATTGCGCACGCTCGTCAACGGTTACGGGATGGACCTCGAACAGGCGCGCTACCTCGATTTCGCGAACCTGCAGCGCTATATCGCGCAGGTCGGCGGCACGTTCGCGTCGCTGGTTGCGCGCGCCAGCTCGGCGAACCCGGCCGACCCACAGCCGTGGGCCGAGGACGTCGGCCGCGCGCTGATGCTCGCGCAATTCGTGCAGGAGCTCGGCAACGACGCGCGCCACGGCCGCATCTATTTGCCGATCGACGAACTGCAGCGCTACAACGTGACCGCGGCCGATCTGTTGAATCGCCGCTATAGCCCGGCCTTCACCGAATTGCTGCAATTCCAGACGACCCGCGCGCGCGACGCGCTCGCGGCCGCCGATGCGGCGATTCCCGCCGCCGAACGTCGCGCGCAGCGCACGCTGCGTGCACAGATCGCGCTGGCCGGCGCGCTGCTCGACGAAATCGCGCGCGACGGCTACCAGGTGCTGCACCAGCGCATCGCGCTCACGCCGATCCGCAAGCTGTGGATCGCGTGGCGCGCCGCACGCCGCCGCTGAGCGGCGCGCCTCACACCTTCAGCAGCGGCAGCGTATCGAAACGCTGCTGCAGCACGCGCGTCGCATCGAGCCCCCACCACGGCCCAAGCACGGTCGCGTAAAGCTGGCGGAAATCGACCGCGACCGGCAGGTTGCCGTTGCCGTCGAGCCGCCCGAGCGCCGGCGGCGCACCGTACAACCCGCCCGCCACGCGGCCGCCCATTACGAAATGCGGCGCGGCCGTGCCGTGATCGGTGCCGTTGCTCTGGTTCTCGCGCACGCGCCGCCCGAATTCCGCATACGTCATCACGAGCGTCTCGTTCCAGCGCCCGAGTTCGATCAACGCCGCGCGCATCGCGCTCATCCCGTCCGCGAACTGCTTGAGCAGCGCGGCGTGCTGCCCCGGCTGGTTCTGGTGCGTGTCGAAGCCGTTGAGCGTCAGGCGCAGCACCGCGACACCGTCCTGTGCGCCGGGGCCGGACGCTTCGCACGCGGCCAGCACCTGCATCGCGGTCTTGACCGACGTGCCGAACGCGCCGACCGGAAAGGCCGTCCTGAATTCGCGCATCCCGCCGCGCGGGCGCAGCCGGTCGGCCGCCTTCACGATGTCGTTCTCGACGTCGATGATGTGCGCGAGCGCCGGGTTCTGCTCGCGCAGCGACGACGGTTCGGCGAGCCGGGCCGCACGGATGAACTGCGCGGGATTGACGAGCGCGATCGCGCGCGCGCCGTTCGACAGCGGCCCCATCTCGGCGCTGCCGAGCACGACGCCGTCCGCCGCGAAACCGGGCGGCACGGGCGCCTGCGCGAACGTGCGCGTGAGCCAGCCTTCGTGCAGGTACTGATCCGAGCGCGACGCGGTGTCCCAGATCTCGATCGAACGGAAATGCGACAGGTTCGGCTGCGGATAGCCGACCCCCTGCACGACCGCGACCTGCCCGTCGCGCCACAGCGGCATCAGCGGCGCGAGCGACGGGTGCAGCCCCGTCTGCGCGTCGAGCTGCAGCACCTGGTCGCGCTTGATGCCGATGCTGCGCCGGAGCGGGTAATACAACGGATCGGCATACGGCACCACCGTGTTGAGGCCGTCGTTGCCGCCCTTCAACTCGACGAGGATCAGCACGTTCGCATACCCGGTCGCGGACTTGCGCCCGGCCGGCGTCGCGGCAGCCGCCATCGCGGGTGCCTGCCACATCGATACGCCAGCGGCGGCCGCGGCGCCTGTGAGCGTCAGAAAATCACGTCGGTTCATCGCACGTCCTTTGGTTCGCCGCCGCGGCGGCTGCCCGCTTCGTCGTCGTTTGCATCATTTCAGTTGATAGGCCGGATCCATCAGCAGCGCCTCGAGATACGCGCTGCCGGTCGAATCCGTGTCGATCGCCGCGACCGGCGAAAGCTGCAACACCGCGTGCTGCAACTGCAGTTCGGTCGACAATCCCGCGACCGCCTGCGGCCGCGCGCGATACTGGGCGAGCCAGCGTTCGAGGTCGAAACGCAGGCCGCCGCGCGCCGGCTTCGCCGGCAGGCCGCGCAGGCCGACAGCGGACGCCGTGTCGATCACCGGCATCGCGTGCGCACGCGCGTTCGGCGGCGGCGTCATCGCGCCACGGGCCGGCGGCCGCATGCCGGCCGTCTCGGTCGCGCGGAACAGCTGCTCGACGAACTGCTTGCGCGACAGCAGCGTGGTGCTGTTGATCCACAGCGCGCCGCCCGGCCAGCCCTTCACGTTCGGCGGATAGAACAGGTTCTGCCCGAGCGTGCGCACGGTGTCCGCGAGCATCTGCGGATCGCCGTACGCGACGTCGAACAGCCGCACCGACCCGACCACGAATTCCGCCGGCGACTTGACCAGCACGCCGCGGTTGCGCGGATCCCAGAACGCGTCGGTCGACCACAGCGCGGCGAGCGCCGCGCGAATGTCGTAGCCGCTCGCGCGAAACCGTTCGGCGATCGCATCGAGCGCACCCGGCTCCGGCGTATCGGACACGAACTCGCGCCACAGCTTGCCGGCGATGAAACGCGCGGTGCCCGGCCGCTTCAGCAGGACGTCGAGAAAGCCATCGCCGTCGAACGGCCCGGTTTCGCCGAGGATCGTCTTGTCGCCGGCATCGTGCCAGTCGGGCCGCACCGCGAAGCGCAGCGTATCGGGATCGACGGTCCAGCCCGTCATCGCGCGCGCGGCTTCGGTCACGTCGTATTGTGTGTAGTGCCCTTCGCCGAGCGTGAACAGCTCCATCACCTCGCGCGCGAAATTCTCGTTCGGCCGCCCCTTGCGATTGCTCGCGCCGTCGAGATACTGCAGCATCGCCGGGTCCTTCGCGACCGCGTGCAGCAGCGTGCCGAAGTTGCCGAGCGCCTCGCGGCGAAACAGCGCGTTCTGCGCGGCCATCGTTTGCGGATAAGGGACCTTGTCCTGTCCGGACGTGAAATGCCCATGCCAGAACAGCGTCATGCGCTCGGTCAGCGGCGACGGCGTCGCGACCATCTCGTTGACCCAGGCCGCGCGCAACGCATCATAGCGGCGATTGCGCTCGCGCTGCTCGTCGCGCCGCATGTCGGGCGTCAGCGCCTGGCGCTGCGCGCGCGTCGGCGGCGGCTCGGCGAGCCAGTCGGGCCACGTCGTGACGGGTTCGCGTCGCGCGCTGCCGAGGGTGTCGGCGACGACCTGCGCGCGCGTCATGCCGACGATGCGCGCGACCTCGGCGGGCGCGGGAGAGAAACCGGTGCGGCTGAGGAAAAACAGTGCGTCGTCGGCATCGAGCGGCGACTGCATGGCAGGCGACGGCGCCGGTGCGGCAGCGTTCGCTTTCATCGTCATGGCTCCGGGAACGCACCGGCGGTGCGGATGCCCGTACAACGGCATTCGGCAGCAGAAAGTTGACGGAAAAAGTGCTACGAATTCTTTCCGCGCGGACACTTCCGCGCAAGAAGAATGACGGCACGCGTCAGCGCTTGTACAGCTCGCGAACGGCGTCTTCGATGTGCTGGCGCAACAGGTGCCGCTCTTCGGGCGTCATGTGCCCGTCGCGGCGGCGCTGTTCGAGATCGGGAGGCACGGCGGAACGGACCGTCATATCGGCGGCGCGATCGGGTTGCGGCGCTTTGCCGCGCGGCAGCTTGCGCGACGATGCGCCCTGCTCGGGGCGCTGCGCATACGCGAAGTTCGACGCATACGGACCGGCAAGCGCGATCGTCAGCATCAGTGCAATCCGGGCAGATCGCATGACCGTCCTCGCTTCTTTGGTCGATTTGTTCCCTTCGTCACGCGGCAACCGGTTACCTCTGGTACTTGAAAAACCCTGCGGAATTCGGGTGTGCAAAGATGAAAGATGGAGTGCAGGGGAGTATCTACCGAATTTCGGCTTCGAGTAAAGGAATCTCTATAGCCTGCCTTTACTCGGCGCGACACTACGGGTAAATTTTGTAACCGACTGTAACGCACGAAAATCCCCGGCCGTGCGTCAATTCCCATTCGCGATAAGATGCCGATCATGGAAACGAAAAACCCCTCCAAGATTCTCGTCGTCGACGACGACCCTCGCCTGCGCGATCTGCTGCGCCGCTACCTCGGCGAACAGGGTTTCAACGTCTACGTCGCGGAAAACGCGACCGCGATGAACAAGCTCTGGGTACGCGAGCGCTTCGACCTGCTCGTGCTCGACCTGATGCTGCCGGGCGAAGACGGCCTGTCGATCTGCCGCCGGCTGCGCGGCAGCAACGACCGCACGCCGATCATCATGCTCACCGCGAAGGGCGAAGACGTCGATCGCATCGTCGGCCTCGAGATGGGCGCCGACGATTACCTGCCGAAGCCGTTCAACCCGCGCGAACTGGTCGCGCGCATTCACGCGGTGCTGCGCCGCCAGGCGCCGGCCGAACTGCCGGGCGCGCCGTCGGAAACCACCGAGGTGTTCGAGTTCGGCGAATTCTCGCTGAACCTCGCCACGCGCACGCTGACGAAGTCCGGCCAGGAAATTCCGCTGACCACCGGCGAATTCTCCGTGCTGAAGGTATTCGCGCGCCATCCGCGCCAGCCGCTGTCGCGTGAAAAGCTGATGGAACTCGCGCGCGGCCGCGAATACGAAGTGTTCGACCGCAGCCTCGACGTGCAGATCTCGCGCCTGCGCAAGCTGATCGAGCCGGATCCGGGCAGCCCGCGCTTCATCCAGACCGTCTGGGGCCTCGGCTACGTGTTCATCCCGGACGGCGCCGCCTGAGCTTCTTCCTTCCCGGTTTCGCCCCGCCCACGGCCCGTCCCATGCGTATCGACCGGCGCCTTTTGCAGCTCGCGTTCGGCGGGCTGTTCTGGCGCACCTTCCTGCTGATCGCGCTGCTGATCTCGGTCAGTCTCGCCGCGTGGTTCCAGAGCTTTCGCGTGATCGAGCGGGAGCCGCGTGCGCAGCGCGTCGCGCTCCAGCTCGTCGCGGTCGTGAAGCTCACGCGCACCGCCCTGCTCTATTCCGATCCCGACTTGCGGCGCGCGCTGCTGCAGGATCTCGAGAGCAACGAGGGCGTGCGCGTGTACCCGCGCGAGAAAACCGACAAGTTCAAGCTGCAGCCCGACGAATCGCTGAACCGCCTGATCGAACACGACATCCGCAGCCGCCTCGGCGACGATACCGTGATCGCGCAGTCGGTCAACGACATTCCCGGCGTGTGGATCAGCTTCAAGATCGACGACGACGATTACTGGGTCGCGCTCGACCGCGACCAGCTCGACAACGTCACGGGCCTGCAGTGGGCCGGCTGGGGGCTGTTCGCGCTCGCGCTGTCGCTGTTCGGCTCCGCATTCATCACGAGCCTCGTGAACCGGCCGTTCTCGCGGCTCGCGCTCGCCGCGCGCCAGGTCGGTTCGGGCCAGGCGCCCGAGCCGCTGCCCGAGCGCGGGATGGGCGTCGCGGCCGACACCAACCGCAGCTTCAACCAGATGGTGCGCGACCTCGAACAGCTCGAGGCCGATCGCGCGCTGATGCTCGCGGGCATCTCGCACGACCTGCGCACGCCGCTCGCGCGGCTGCGGCTCGAAACCGAGATGAGCCCGTCCGACCAGGCGACCAAGGACGCGATGGTCGACGACATCGAACAGATGGACCGCATCATCGCGGCCTTCATCGACTATGCGCGCCCGTCGCAGCGCAAGCCCGAGCCCGTCGACCTGTCGTCGGTCGCGCACGAAGTCGCCGCGCGCGTGTCGGGCGAGGACGGCGTCGAGATCCGCACGCGGCTCGCGCCGAGCGCGATCATCGAAGCCGACGAGACCGACATGCGGCGCGTGATCGGCAACCTCGTCGAGAACGCGCGCAAGTACGGTCAGAGCAAGCAGGACGGCATTTCGCGCATCACGCTCGAGACGCGCGTGTCGCATGCGCGCGTCGAGCTGTCGGTGAGCGACGAAGGCCCCGGCATTCCCGAGGATCAACTGCCGCTCGTGATGCGGCCGTTCTACCGCGTCGACACCGCACGCACCAAGGCGGACGGCACGGGCCTCGGGATGGCGATCGTGCTGCGGCTCGTCGGCCGCTATCGCGGCGCGCTGCGCCTGCGCAACCGCCACCCGGAAGCCGGCCTCGAGGTCACGCTGGAATTCCCCGGCGCCGGCAAGGCGCGTGCGACCGCGTGACACGCTCGCGCACGCATCTTGCGCGTCACACTATCGACCCGGTTGACAAAAGCTATGAGAGTCGTTAGTCAAAATCTATTGAAGCGCCTTGCTAATAGTGTTATAGTTTTCCCCATGCTGTCACATCATCGTTGCAGCACCGAGGTAGCTTGACTCAGTCTTCTTCCCAACTCACACAGGAGTATCCGCATGAAAACCGTGGGCGATAAACTCGAAGCTTTCACCGTCGTAGCCGCGAAGCCGGGCTTCAATAATCACGAGGAAAACGGCCAGTCGGCGTTCGAGACCGTCACCGAAGCGTCGTTCCCGGGCAAGTGGAAGATCATCTACTTCTATCCGAAGGATTTCACGTTCGTGTGCCCGACGGAAATCGTCGAATTCGCGAAGCTCACGAAGCAGTTCGAAGAGCGCGACGCCGTCCTGCTCGGCGGCAGCTCGGACAACGAATTCGTCAAGCTCGCATGGCGTCGTGAGCACAAGGACCTCGACAAGCTGAACCACTACTCGTTCGGCGACGTCAAGGGCGAACTGATCGACCAGCTCGGCGTGCGCGACAAGGAAGCCGGCGTGGCCCTGCGTGCAACGTTCATCGTCGATCCGGACAACACGATCCAGCACGTGTCGGTGAACAACCTGAACGTCGGCCGCAGCCCGGAAGAAGTCCTGCGCATTCTGGACGGCCTGCAAACGGACGAACTGTGCCCGTGCAACCGCGCAGTCGGCGGCGCAACGCTGTAAGCGTAGCAATGCACGAAGCCCGCGGCGCACGTCCTGCCTGCGGGCTTTTTTAACGGCCAACCCATAGGAGATATCAATGGAATTCATCGACTCGATTAAGGCACGTATCCCCGACTACGCGAAGGACATTCGCCTGAACCTCGATGGCACGATCTCGCGCTCGTCGCTCGAAGGCACCGATGCGGTCGGCGTGGCGCTGGCGGCGGCCATCGCGGCGAAGAGCACGGTGCTCGTGAAGACGATCCGCGAAGCCGGCGTGCTGTCGCCCGAAGAGACCAACGCCGTGCTGACGGCGGCCGCGCTGATGGGGATGAACAACACCTGGTATCCGTATGTCGAGATGGCCGACGACGCCGACCTGAAGACGCAGCGCGCCGAATTGCGGATGGGTGCGTACGCGACGCACGGCGGCGTCGACAAGCGCAAATTCGAGATGTACGCGCTCGCCGCGTCGATCGTCGGCAAGTGCCACTTCTGCGTGAAGTCGCACTATGCGCTGCTGAAGAACGAGCAAGGGATGACCGTCACGCAACTGCGCGACGTCGGCCGCATCGCGTCGGTGATCAACGCCGCCGCGCAGGTGATCGCCGCCGAAGGCGAATAAGCGGTTGCACGGCGCGCGGCCGTGAGCCGCGCCTGCTGCAAACGAAAATGCCACGCATTCGCGTGGCATTTTTCATTTCGGCGGCGCGGCGTGCGGCGCGAACCGCACGCGCCGCCGTCAAGGTCGTCAGCCGCCCTGCTTCACCACCAACGCGGCAGCCTGCGCCTCGATCCCCTCGCCGCGGCCGAGATAGCCGAGCTTCTCGTTGGTCTTCGCCTTCACGTTCACGCGATCGAGCGGCAGCCCGAGATCGGCCGCGATGTTCGCGCGCATCCCTTCGATATGCGGTGCCAGCTTCGGCGCCTGGGCGATCACGGTGGTGTCCACGTTCTGGATCGTGAAGCCGGCCGCCTTGATGCGTGCGGCGCACTCGCGCAGCAGCACGCGGCTGTCGGCGCCCTTGAATGCCGCGTCCGTGTCGGAAAAATGGCGGCCGATGTCGCCGAGCGCCGCCGCGCCGAACAGCGCATCGGTGATCGCGTGCAGCAGCACGTCCGCGTCCGAGTGGCCGAGCAGGCCGCGTTCGTACGGAATCGTCACGCCGCCGATGATGAGGGGGCGCCCCTCGACGAGCTGGTGCACGTCGTAGCCTTGTCCGATTCTGAAATCCATGCGTGTTCCGATTGAGAGGGGGTGAATGTCAGGAAGCGTTCGCGGGGCGCGCGAGGATCGCTTCCGCGAGCGCGAAGTCTTCCGGATACGTGACCTTGAAATTGCGCAGGCTGCCCTGCACGACGCGCGGCGTATGACCAGCCCATTCGATCGCGCTGGCCTCGTCGGTCAGGTCGTGCCCTTCGCGCTGCGCCTGCAGGATCGCGTCGCGCAGCATGCCGATGCGGAACATCTGCGGCGTCTGCGCCTGCCACAGCGCGTCGCGCGACTCGGTGCGCGCGATCGCGTCGCCGCCGGCCGGCACGCGCTTGAGCGTATCGGCCACCGGCAGCGCGACGATCCCGCCGACCGGGTCGTCCTTCAGCGTCGCGACCAGCGTGCGGATCAGCGCCGGCGTGATGCCCGGGCGCGCGGCGTCGTGCACGAGCACCCAGTCGTGGTCGGTCGCGCCGAATTCGGCCAGCTCCAGCAGCCCGTTCAGCACCGACGCCTGCCGCGAGCCGCCGCCGCAGCGGCGCACCGCGAAGCGCAGGCCCGCGAAGCGGCGCGCGTCGAAATGGGAATCGTCGGGCGCGAGCACGACGAGCGTCTGCGCGAACTCGCTGCATGCGTCGAACGCAGCGAGCGTGTAGTGCAGCAGCGCGCGGCCGGCCAGCGTGCGGTATTGCTTCGGCACGGCCGAACCGGAACGGCTGCCCGTGCCGGCGCAAGGAATCAGGGCGAAAAGTCGGGGAGTCACGAAGGGAAACGCCGGAAAGGTGAAATCGAGAAGCGGATTTTATAATAGGTCTTTCGTCTCGACCGGCGCACGCGATGCGCCCGTGCACGCCACCCCTGTCGTCCCTATGCCAGATAACGCTTCCACCCCGTCCGCTTCACCCGTTGCCCGCGTCAAGCCCGGCCAGCGTTTTGCCTTCGACGGCGCGCACGGCTCCGCCGACGCGCTCGCCATCGCCCGTTATCTCGCCGACAACCGCCAGGACGTGCCGCTCCTCGCGGTGATCTGCGCGAACGCGGTCGACGCGCAGCGGCTGTCGCAGGAAATCCGCTACTTTTCGCCCGATGCGCGCGTGCGCCTGCTGCCCGACTGGGAAACGCTGCCGTACGACACCTTCTCGCCGCACCAGGACCTCGTGTCCGAGCGCCTCGCCACGCTGCACGACCTCGGCGAGGGCCGCTGCGACATCCTGCTCGTGCCCGCGACCACCGCGCTGTACCGGATGCCGCCCGCGTCGTTCATGGCCGCGTACACGTTCGCGTTCGCGCAGGGCGAGCGGCTCGACGAGGCGAAGCTGAAGGCGCAGCTCACGCTGGCCGGCTACGAGCACGTGAGCCAGGTCGTGCGGCCCGGCGAATACTGCGTGCGCGGCTCGCTGATCGACCTGTACCCGATGGGTTCGCCGCTGCCGTACCGGATCGACCTGTTCGACGACCAGGTCGATTCGATTCGCGCGTTCGATCCCGACACGCAGCGCAGCCTCTATCCGGTGCGCGACGTGCGCCTGCTGCCCGGCCGCGAGTTCCCGTTCGACGAAGCGGCGCGCACGGCCTTCCGCAGCCGCTGGCGCGAAACCTTCGAAGGCGATCCGAGCCGCGCGCCGATCTACAAGGACATCGGCAACGGCGTGCCGTCGGCCGGCATCGAGTACTACCTGCCGCTGTTCTTCGACGAGACGGCCACGCTGTTCCACTACCTGCCGCAGGACGCGCACCTCGTGTTCACCGGCGATCTCGACGCGTCGATCCGCCGCTTCACGGCCGATACGAAGCAGCGTCACGCGTTCCTCGCACACGATCGCGAGCGGCCGATCCTCGAGCCGCAGCGGCTGTTCCTGTCCGACGAGGATTTCTTCGCGTTCGCGAAGCCGTTCGCGCGCGTCGTGCTGCCCGCGCAGCCG
Source organism: Burkholderia sp. AcTa6-5 (assembly GCF_017815075.1). Taxonomy (NCBI): domain Bacteria; kingdom Pseudomonadati; phylum Pseudomonadota; class Betaproteobacteria; order Burkholderiales; family Burkholderiaceae; genus Burkholderia; species Burkholderia sp. AcTa6-5. Next base: position 234,302 of record NZ_JAGIQE010000010.1, read on the forward strand.
GCCGGCGGCTGGGCGACCGCGCTGCCCGAACTGACCGTCGACCGCCATGCGGACGATCCGCTCGCGTCGCTGCGCACGTTCGTCGAATCGTCGGGCAAGCGCGTGCTGCTGACGGTCGAATCGGCCGGCCGCCGCGAGACGATCCTGCAACTGCTGGCCGAACACCACCTGCGCCCCGCGTCGAACGACGACTTCGCGGGCTGGCTCGCGAGCGACGAACGCTTCGCGCTCGGCGTCGCGCCGCTCGCGAACGGCTTCGCGGTGCCGGGCGAAGGCTATGCGATCGTCACCGAAACCGAGCTGTACGGCGCGCTCGGCCGCCGCGCGGGACGCCGCCGGCAGGAACAGGCGAGCAACGTCGACGCGATGGTGCGCGACCTGTCGGAGCTGAAGGTCGGCGATCCGGTCGTCCACGCGCAGCACGGCATCGGCCGCTACATGGGCCTCGTGTCGATGGATCTCGGCGAGGGCGAAACCGAATTCCTGCATCTCGAATACTCGGGCGACAGCAAGCTCTACGTGCCCGTCGCGCAACTGCACGTAATCTCGCGCTACAGCGGCGCCGACCCCGACAGCGCGCCGCTGCACGCGCTCGGCTCCGGCCAGTGGGAGCGCGCGAAGCGCAAGGCCGCGCAGCAGATCCGCGATACGGCCGCCGAGTTGCTGAACCTGTACGCACGCCGCGCGGCCCGCGAAGGCCATGCGTTCTCGCTCGACCCGCGCGACTACGTGAAATTCGCGGAAAGCTTCGGCTTCGAGGAAACGCCCGACCAGGCCGCGGCGATCGCGGCCGTGATCGGCGACATGACGAGCGGCAAGCCGATGGACCGCCTCGTGTGCGGCGACGTCGGCTTCGGCAAGACCGAGGTCGCGCTGCGCGCGGCATTCATCGCGGTGCTCGGCGGCAAGCAGGTCGCGCTGCTGTCGCCGACCACGCTGCTCGCCGAGCAGCACACGCAGACCTTCGCCGACCGCTTCGCGGACTGGCCGGTGCGGATCGTCGAGCTGTCGCGCTTCAAGACCGCGAAGGAAGTGAACGCGGCGATCGCGCAGATCAACGAAGGCAGCGTCGACATCGTGATCGGCACGCACAAGCTGCTGTCGTCGGACGTGCAGTTCAAGCGCCTCGGCCTCGTGATCATCGACGAGGAACACCGCTTCGGCGTGCGCCAGAAGGAAGCGCTGAAGGCGCTGCGCGCGGAAGTCGACGTGCTGACGCTCACCGCGACGCCGATCCCGCGGACGCTCGGGATGGCGCTCGAAGGGCTGCGCGATTTCTCGGTGATCGCGACCGCGCCGCAGAAGCGGCTCGCGATCAAGACCTTCGTGCGCCGCGAGGAGGAAAGCGTGATCCGCGAGGCGATGCTGCGCGAGCTGAAGCGCGGCGGCCAGGTGTACTTCCTGCACAACGAGGTCGAGACGATCGAGAACCGCAAGGCGATGCTCGAGGCGCTCGTGCCCGAAGCGCGCATCGTGATCGCGCACGGCCAGATGCACGAGCGCGAACTCGAACGCGTGATGCGCGATTTCGTCGCGCAGCGCGCGAACGTGCTGCTGTGCACGACCATCATCGAGACCGGCATCGACGTGCCGAGCGCGAACACGATCATCATGCACCGCGCGGACAAGTTCGGCCTCGCGCAGCTTCACCAGTTGCGCGGCCGCGTTGGCCGCTCGCACCACCAGGCGTATGCGTACCTGCTGGTGCACGATCCGCAGTCGCTGACCAAGCAGGCGCAGCGCCGGCTGGAAGCGATCCAGCAAATGGAGGAACTGGGCTCGGGCTTCTATCTCGCGATGCACGACCTCGAGATCCGCGGCACCGGCGAGGTGCTCGGCGACAAGCAGTCGGGCGAAATCCACGAGATCGGCTTCCAGCTCTATACGGACATGCTGAACGACGCGGTGAAGGCGCTGAAGAACGGCAAGGAGCCCGACCTCACCGCCCCGCTCGCCGCGACGACCGAAATCAACCTGCATGCGCCCGCGATCCTGCCGGCCGACTACTGCGCGGACGTGCAGGAGCGGCTGTCGCTGTACAAGCGGCTCGCGAACTGCGAGCACGGCGACGCGATCGACGGCATCCAGGAGGAATTGATCGACCGCTTCGGCAAGCTGCCGCCGCAGGCGCACGCGCTCGTCGAGACGCACCGGCTGCGGATCGCCGCGAAGCCGCTTGGCATCGTGAAGATCGATGCGAGCGAAGTCGCGATCGGCCTGCAGTTCGAGCCGAATCCGCCGATCGACCCGATGCGGATCATCGAGATGGTGCAGAAGCATCGCCACATCAAGCTCGCGGGCCAGGACAAGCTGCGCATCGAGACGCGCTCGCCCGATCTCGCGATCCGCGTATCGACGATCAAGGAAACGCTGCGCGCGCTCGGCCCGAAACAGGGGGCGCCGTCGCGGCCCGCTGATGCCATCCTGACGGGCGCGACGTTGCTGCACCGCATCGCGCCCGACGAAGGCGGGCCGGCGCGTTTTTGAGTATGATTTCCCATTCATCAGACGGAGTTTTGCCATGTCCACTCTCGACGCGACGGCGCCGTCCGCCGCCCCCGAAGGCGACGCATCGCTCGTCAGCCTGCCCTGGGTCAAGCAACTCGTGTCGATGGACACGACGAGCCGCGTGCCGAACCTCGGCCTGATCGAAACGGTACGCGACGCGCTCGCCGCAAAAGGCATCGCGTCGACGATCACGCACGATCCGCGCGAGGGCTGGGCGAACCTGTTTGCCACCGTGCCCGCGCACGACGGTTCGACGAACGGCGGCATCGTGCTGTCGGGCCACACCGACGTCGTGCCGGTCGACGGCCAGCAATGGGACAGCAACCCGTTCGCGCCGGAAATCCGCGACGGCCGCCTGTACGGCCGCGGCACCTGCGACATGAAGGGCTTCATCGGCGCGGCGCTCGCGCTGCTGCCCGAGATGCAGGCAACCAAGTTCGCGAAGCCGATCCATTTCGCGCTGTCCTACGACGAGGAAATCGGCTGCGCGGGCGCGCCGCTGATGATCGCCGATCTCGTGAAGCGCGGCGTGCAGCCGTCGGGCTGCATCGTCGGCGAGCCGACCAGCATGCGGCCGATCATCGCGCACAAGGGCATCAACGCGTACCGCTGCTGCGTGCGCGGCCACGCCGCGCATTCGTCGCTGACCCCGAAGGGGCTCAACGCGATCGAGTATGCGGCGCGCCTCATCTGCCACATCCGCGACATCGCCGACCGTTTCCGCGCCGAAGGCCCGTTCGACGAGCTGTACGACGTGCCGTTCACGACCGCGCAGACGAGTACGATCCAGGGCGGCAACGCGATCAACACGGTGCCGGCCGAGTGCCGCTTCGACTTCGAATTCCGCAACCTGCCGACGCTCGATCCCGAGCAGATCTTTACGCGCATCGAAGCGTATGCGCAGCAAACGCTGCTGCCGCAGATGCGGCGCGAGCATCCGAACGCCGCGATCGAGTTCTCGAAGATCGCCGCGGCGCCCGGCCTCGACGCAACCGAACAGGCTGCGATCACGCAGCTCGTGCGCGCGCTGACGGCCGACCAGGACAAGCGCAAGGTCGCATACGGCACCGAGGCCGGGCTGTTCGAACGCGCGGGCATCCCGAGCGTCGTGTGCGGGCCCGGCAACATCGAGCAGGCGCACAAGCCGAACGAATATGTCGAGCTCGCGCAGCTCGCCGGCTGCGAGCAGTTCCTGCGCAAGTTCATCCGCAGCATGTCGGTCGACGCGCACTGACTGCCTCCCGCCACGCCGGCCCGTGCGCGGGTCGGCCCACTCCGCCACCCGCCACGTCATGTCGACTGAACAACAGGGCACTGCCCATACGACGATCGACGGCGAGCCGATTCCGACGCTCGACGAAATCGCCGCACAGCATTTCGCGTTGTCGCCGTGGGTCGCGCGCACGCCCGTGTTCGAACGCGCCGACCTGCCCTCCCTCGAAGGCACGCACGTCAACTTCAAGTTCGAGCTGCTGCAGGCAAGCGGCAGCTTCAAGGCGCGCGGCGCGTTCACGCATCTGCTCGCGCTCGACGAAGCCCGCAAGAACGCCGGCGTCACCTGCGTGTCGGCCGGCAATCATGCGGCGGCCGTCGCGTATGCGGCGATGCGGCTCGGCAGCAGCGCGAAGGTCGTGATGTTCCATACCGCGAGTCCGACGCGCATCGCGCAGTGCAAGCAGTACCGCGCGGAAGTCGTGCTGGCCGGCAGCGCGTCGCAGGCGTTCGATCTCGTGCGGCGCATCGAGGCCGAGGAAGGCCGCTTCTTCATTCATCCGTTCAACGGCTATCACACGATCCTCGGCACCGCGACGCTCGGCTACGAATGGGCGACGCAGACGCCGGACCTCGACGCGGTGATCGTGCCGATCGGCGGCGGCGGGCTCGCGGCCGGCATGGCGACCGCGCTGCGGCTCGCGAACCCGCGCGTGCACGTGTACGGCGTCGAGCCGGAAGGCGCCGACGCGATGAGCCGCAGCTTCGCGGCCAATCACACGATCAAGATGAGCGCGATGCAGACCATCGCCGATTCGCTGATGGCGCCGCACACCGAGGAATACAGCTACCAGCTGTGCCGGCGCCACCTCGACCGCATCGTCACCGTCTCCGACGACGCGCTGCGCGCCGCGATGCTGTTCCTGTTCTCGCACCTGAAACTGTCGGTCGAGCCGGCCTGCGCGGCCGCGCTCGCCGCGCTGCTCGGCCCGCTGCGCGAAACGCTGCAGGGCAAGCGCGTCGGCGTGCTGCTGTCGGGCACGAATACCGACCCCGCCACACTCGGCATGCATCTCGCGCACGCGCAACTGCAGCACTGACGCCGCATCCCGCGTGCGCAGGCCCTAGCAGGCTGTTGAAAAGCGCCTCGCTTTGATGACCGGGGCGCTGATTAAATGGATTTCGTATGCGATTAGCCGTCGAGGTGCCGATAGATCGTCGTGGCTGCCCCGCTGGCGAGCGGG
>NZ_JAGIQE010000097.1:0-227 GCF_017815075.1 Burkholderia sp. AcTa6-5
GCGAACAGCTCCATCACGTCGCTCTCGACCTCGACCTCGACGGGGCTGTCGTCGGCGAATAGCTCGATCACGTCGCTCTCCACTTCGACTTCGACCGGCCTCTCGTCAGCTAACAGCTCTATCACGTCGCTCTCGACTTCGACCTCGACCGGCCTGTCGTCGGCCAACAGCTCGATCTCGTCGCTGTCGACCTCGACCTCGACGGGTATCAATTCGTTGTCGACGGG